>BBFD01000107.1 GCA_001313065.1 Silvimonas sp. JCM 19000 | reverse complement strand
GGATAGCCATCACGGTAACTGCGGCTCAGCCGCCGGGGCTTGCCGCCCCAGGCCGCAGCGCTGTCCTGGCTGCCCCCATCATCGCGCTCGGCTACTTCGGGCGCCGACGCCACTCTGGACGCGCTTTGGTACGAGCTATAAATCCGTCCCACTGAATTTACATAGGCCAGCAAATGCGTACCCACGCTTTGCCTGGCCACTTTCTCGACATTGCCGTTCCACTTGTCCGGATCCAGCCCTTGCGCAGCCGCCTTTTTTTTGCGCAATTGCTGCACCCGGCCCTCGCCTGCGTTGTAGGCCGCAATCATAAAGGCCATCTGGTCATCCGGGCGGATGCTGGGGCTGCTGAATTGATCGCGCAAATAGCCCAGATAGCGCGCAGCCGCGGTGACATTCTGCTGGTTGTCGTGCGGGTTGGTGACGCCCATCTTGCGTGCCGTCACCGGATTGATCTGCATCAGGCCGGTCGGGCCGCCCTTGGTGCGCACCACCGGATTGAGCGAGGTTTCTTTCTGGCCGATGGCGGCGAGCAATAGCCAGTCCATATTGTTGGCAGTCGCCACCAGCTGGAACATCGGCGCAAAAAAAAGCCGAGTTTATCCATCGACGACATCTGGTCGGGGCTGCTGACATGGCCGTCACTGTCTTTGTTGATAAAACGCTGGGTGCTGGCCAAGGCCCGATTTGCCACGCCGTCGCCTTTGGCCGCCAGAAACTGGTTGACCTGCGCCAGCCAGCCGGGCTTGTCTTGCGGCAGGGCCCACACGTATTCGACCGCCTCGGGCGCGCAGGCATCTACCTGCAACTGGCTAAAGCGCTTGCTCCACAAGCGCGTGACATAGCGGCTGGCCAGCGTGGCTTGTTGATCTTTCAATTCTCCGAGGATGCTTTCCGCTGTGCTGCCGATAGCGGCTTCCTGCAAAGAGACTTTGACGTCGGCAGTGACCACGCGGCGCGCATAACTGGCGGGAGGCTGCAGCAGCGCATGGCCGCCCAGACTGCTCCAGTCGCTCAAGGCGGGCGCGCCTTTGGGCTGCACTACACACCAGTTGTCTTTGAGATAAGGCGTCGACGCCGCCGCCAGTTGGTTCAAGCCCGCCGAAGCGGGGATCAAGCCTGCCGCCAGATCGCCTTTACCGGCGCGCAATTGCGGCAGCAATTCACCGGCATCGACCGGCAGGTAGGTGAACTTGAGCGGCGTGCCATTCTTGCCGCGATTGCGGTTCAGCCAGGTTTCAAACTCTTGCAGCATGCTGTATTCAACGCCATGCGGTCGCCCATGCTGAAAGAAAAAAAAGGTAGAGGCGCCCAAGGCCACCAGCACGCGAATCTGCCGGGGGGGCCTGGCCGGATCAAAGTCCGCCTCGCCCAGCGTGGCCGCGGCATCATCGGCGACGCAGCGTTGGCGCTGGCGTCATCGACAGCAGGCGCAGCCTTGCCTTTGGCCGTGACTTTGACGGTTTTGCTGGCCTTGGCATGCGCTTTGGCATGGCTGGCGGCATAGCTCGGCGCGGCACCCAACAGCAACAGCGCAAGCACTAAATTGAAGAAAATCAGGGGTTTGGCCTGTGACATGGCCAGCATTGTAGGGGCGTTCGGCGTGGTTGTGCCAGTGAACGCGTCACAGACGCGTATAATCGCGGCCTGTCCAATTTGCGAATTGCTGCCCGCCATGCCTTTGCTTTATGTAGAAAACGCCAGCCTTGCCTTCGGTCACTGGCCCCTGCTCGACCATGCCATGTTGTCAGCGGATGAAGCGAACGCGTCGGTTTGATCGGGCGCAATGGCCAGGGCAAATCCACCCTGCTCAAGACCATTGCCGGCATCCACGCGCTGGACGACGGCGATATCCGGATCGCGCAATCGGCGCATATGGCCTTTGTGGCGCAAGAGCCCGAATTCCAGGCCGACCAGACCGTATTTGAGGCCGTGGCGGAAGGCCTCGGCGATTTGCGCCAGCTGATCGTCGATTACCACGCCTGCGCCGATGCGCAAGATGGCAGCGAAGCCGCGCTGGACCGCCTGATGGCGCTACAACACGAACTTGAATCCCGCGATGGCTGGCGTTTTGACGCGCTGATTGCCTCAACGCTAACCACGCTGGGCCTGCCGCCGCATACGCAAATCAAGGATTTGTCCGGCGGCTGGAAAAAAAGCGCGTGGCGCTGGCCCGCGCGCTGGTCAGCGAACCGCAATTGCTGTTACTGGACGAGCCGACCAACCACCTGGACGTATCGGCCATCGAATGGCTGGAAGGTTTGCTAAGCAACTTTAACGGCTGCGTGTTGTTTGTAACGCACGATCGGCGTTTTCTGGACAACGTCGCCACCCGCATCGTCGAACTGGATCGCGGCACGCTGACCAGTTTTCCGGGCAACTTCAGCGCGTATGAAACCCGCAAGGCGGAATTGATTGCCGCCGAAGAAACCGTGGCACGCAAATTCGATAAAGTGCTGGCGGCAGAAGAAGTGTGGATCCGCAAAGGCATTGAAGCACGCCGCACGCGTAACGAAGGCCGCGTACGGCGACTGGAACAATTGCGCCGCGACCGCGCCGCCCGCCGCGAACGCGTGGGCAATGTTTCGTTCAAGGTCGATGCCGGCGAACGCTCCGGCAAACTCGTCGCAGAATTCGAAAATGTCAGCCTCGCCTTCGGCGACAAAACCATCATCCGCAATTTCACCTCGCGCTTGCTGCGCGGCGACAAGATCGGCCTGGTCGGCGCCAACGGCATCGGCAAAACCACTTTTCTGAAGCTGGTGCTGGGTGAGCTGGAACCCGATAGCGGCGTGGTCAATCGCGGCACCAAACTTGAAGTGGCGTATTTCGATCAATTCCGCGAACAACTGGACGAAGAAGCCTCAGTGGCCGATGTGGTCAGCCAGGGCAATGAATGGGTCGAGATCGGCGGCCAGCGCAAGCACATCATGGGTTATCTGGAGGAATTCCTGTTCCCGGCCGAGCGGGCGCGTAGCCCCGTGCGTTCTTTGTCCGGCGGCGAGCGCAACCGTTTGTTGCTTGCGCGCCTCTTTACCCGCCCTGCCAACGTGCTGGTGCTGGACGAACCGACCAATGATCTGGATATTGATACGCTTGAATTACTGGAACAGTTATTGATCGACTACCCCGCACCGTCTTTCTGGTTTCGCACGACCGGGCGTTTCTCGATAACGTGGTCACCCAGGTCATTGCCTTTGAAGGCAATGGGGTCTTGCTGGAAAACGCGGGCGGCTATCAAGACTGGCAAACCGCGCGCCAGCGCATGCAGCAAGCACGACTCGAGCAAGCAAAGCCAGCACCGTCGGTAGCCGACAAACCGGCGGAACGGCAGCGCACACGCAGTGCCAAGTTGAGTTATAACGAGCAGCGGGAACTGGAGCGCTTGCCCGGCGAGATCGAGTCGCTGGAAACCTTGCTGACGCAAGTACAGGCATCGCTACTGGACCCGGCCACTTATCAAGATCAAAAAAAGGCGCGCGAGATGCAACAGCAGGTTGAACAGATCGAGACCGATCTACTGCAAAAAATGGAACGCTGGGAACAACTGGAAGCCAGACAACAGGGCAGTTGATGAACTGGCTTGAGCGCCTGGCGCACCGCCACCACACGCCGCAGCCGGCGCTCAAACCGCTGCGGACGGCCCTGCTCTGGTTTTATATTGCGTTGCTGCTGTTCAGCGGCTTGACGCTGGCATGGCTCACCTTACGCGACTACAACGCCAATATCGAAGAAGCGCGCGCGCAGGATTTGCTGCTGGCGCGCTCGCTGGACGAACAAGCCACGCGCACCTTCGTGGGCGCCGAGCAAACAGCCCAGGCCACCCTCGAGCGCCTGGCCAGCAGCAACGGCATCGACGCCACCGAAGAGCACGATCTCTCCACCGAAACCCGCGAGCGCACGCGGCAGACGCCGCAAGTGGGCGAAATCATCAGCGTGGACAGCCAGGGCATTTTGCACAGCAGCAGCCTGCGCTACCCGTCCAAGCCGATGGATATGTCGGACCGCACTTATTTCAGCTATCACCGCGACGTAGATGACTCGCGCTTTTTGCTTTCGCCGCCGGTGCTGTCGCGCACCGATGGTCGCTGGCTGATTCCGGTTTCGCATCGCATTAACAAACAGGACGGCGAGTTCGGCGGTGTTTTGCTGACCGGGGTGGATCCGGCTTACTTCATCCGCTTTTACGATTCGCTCAAACTACCGCGCGGCACGCATATCAAGTTATTGCGCACCGATGGCGTGGTCCTGATGAATTACCCCTTTGTGCTGGCCGAATTGGGTCGCAATGTGCGCCAGCCGGATGGCGTGCGTTTCAATGGACCAGAGTCAGCACCGGGCGCGCATTACCGCGATATGGGCAGCGAAGGCAGCGATGAATTGCTGACTTATCTGGTCTCTAGCGGCGATTTGCCGCTGGTGGTGATGGTCAGCTCTGACGTCAATACCGTCATGACCAAATTCCATAGCGATCTGGTAAGCCGCGCAATTTCAGCATTGGTGCTGATCGTGGTGGTCAGCGCTTTGCTGTATTTGTTGTTGCGGCAAATCCGCCGGGTAGAGCAAATTGAATCGCGCTTATATCTGACGCAATTTACCGTCGATGAAGCGCCGGATGCGATGTTATGGGCAGATCGACAAGCGTTTATCCGCTATGCCAATCGTGCCGCCTCCATGAGTAGCGGCTACACCAATGAAGAACTGGTGACCTATCGTTTTCTTGATCTGTTTCCCAATATCACCGATCCGCAATGGCAAGACTTCTGGTACAAGCTGACCGTCGATAAACGCCTGGTCTATATCACGCATCAGCGTGACCGCAGCGGCAATCTGTTGCCGGTGGAAATCACGTTTAATTACATCGAATTCTTCCAGGAAGCCTATGCGTGCACTACGGTGCGCGATATTACCGAGCAACAGAATTCGGAACGCGAACTGCGCCGCCACCGCGATCATTTGCAAGATCTGGTGCTGGAGCGTACCGCCGAGATTCGCACCGTACTCGATGCCAGCCCGTTGGCGATCATGCTGTCGGTGCGCAATACCATACGCCTGGTCAATCCGGCGTTTGAAATCCTGTTTGGCTATGCCGCCAGCGACATTATCGGTTTACCGACGCGGATTATTCATGCCTCGGAAGAACGCTATTCCGAACTGATCAGTGCCATTTGGGGCCGCATCAATACCGGCGGCGTGTTCCGCGGCGAAATCGAGCTGTACCGGCGCGATCATTCCGGCTTCTGGGCCATGCTCTACGCCAAGGCGCTGGTACCGGGAGATCCGGGCAAAGGCATGATTACGGTGGTCGAAGACGTAACCGCGCAACGGATTGCGGCGCAGGCCTTGCGCCAGTCGGAACGACTCAAGCGCACGATTATCGACACCACCGCCGACGGTTTTATCCTGATCGACACGCACCGGCATATCGTCGATGTCAACAATGCGTTTTGCCAGCAACTGGCTTCCGCCGTGAGGATTTGATCGGCAAACAACCGCAAAGCCTATGGGGCGAAACCGCGCTGCAATTGTTCCCGGAACAACTGGTCAAGGACGGCAATGGCATCAGCCATATCGCCGAAGTCAGGCTGCCCGACAATACCGGACGCAAGCTGCCCTTCCTGGTTAATTCGGCTTCGATCAATGACGAGCAACAGCGGCTGGAATATGCCTTTGCCTTCCTCACCAATATTTCGCATCTCAAAGATATCGAGATGCGTCTGGTTGAAGCCAAAGAATCGGCGGAAGAAGCCAACGTCTCCAAATCGGCCTTCCTCGCCAATATGTCGCATGAATTGCGCACGCCGATGCATGCCATTCTCAGCTTCTCTGAAATGGGCATTTCCAAAGCGGGTAAAGCCGATCCGCAAGCGCTGGCGCGTTATTTTGAGCGCATTCATTCCAGCGGCAATCGTTTGCTGGTGTTGCTGAATGATTTGCTCGATATGTCGCGCCTGGAAGCCAACAAAATGCGTTACGACAAAACGCGGCATTGTTTGCAGCACACGGTGCAAGGCGCGGCGGCAGAAATTGCGCCTTTGTTGGCGGGCAAACAGCTCAGGTTGTTTATCGATGATATGACCGCGCCACTGGAAGGCTGGTTTGACCAATCCCGCATGATGCAGGTGGTGGTCAATCTGTTGTCCAATGCCATCAAATTCAGCCCGCCGGACAGCACCATTGAAATTGCCTTTATGGCCGATGTGACACTGGATGGCGCGCCTGCAATCGGCTTGACCGTGCGCGATCATGGCCCGGGCATACCGGACAATGAGCTGGATGCCATTTTCGACAAGTTTATTCAGAGCACGCGCGTGCGCTCCAGTGTCAGTGGCACCGGCTTAGGTCTGGCCATCAGCAAACAGATTATGGAAGACCACGGCGGGCGCATAGTGGCGAGCAATCATCCGCATGGCGGCGCGGTGTTTACGGTGTGGATACCGGTGGGCGAAGCGATTAAAGCGGCTGACTTGATGCAGAAAAAAACGGGGCACTCCAGCAGGAGGCCCCGTTTTTTGATTACGCCATTCCAGTCACTTGTTCCGGCTGCGGAAAGCGCTGGCACAAGGCATTAAACAGCCATGCGCCGTGTGGCATCCATTGCTCGCCCCAGCGCCAACTATGCGCCATGGTGGCGATTTCAGACTTTTTTTTGAAGTCGATGTCGTGCTCGTTATCAAAACCCGCCGTAATGCCATTACAAACGCCGCCCGGCGCATTGTAATAACCAGGCTCGTAACGCGGGTTATTGCGCCCCCAGCCTTGCAGCATGCAGCGTCGTAGGGATTGGCGCCCAGAATCCAGTCCAGCGCGCCTTGCGCATATCGCTCCAGCGCTGCGACCATATCGTCCTCGCCTTCAAACAAGCGCTGCGCGCGCGTCGCGGCGGCGGCCAGCGAGCCAAGCCGGGCGTTTTCGCCCTGCCACCAGTAACCGGTGCCGTTGTCGTGCGGAATAAAGAATTGCGTCTGGCCCACGCTGCCCGGCTGTTTGACGTATTGGCGGGGGTAGCCAAAGGGGTTGTTGACCTCATTAAACGTGATGCTGATTTCAAACTCATAGGCATCGCGTAATGCGGCGCGGATGCGGCCAGCTGCCGGGCTGGTTGGCACCACCTCGGCATAACGCTGCAGCGCAATCAGCGGCAAGCCAGCATCCACCGCGTGAAACCAGGACCGCTCGCCCAGCGCATCAGCCCTAAACCAGCCTTGCGCGCTCTGCCGCTCCAGCAAGCTCAGGGCCCGGCGGATGGCGGCATCGGCGTACTCGCCCTCACCCGTCACCGCCAGCAACTCGGTGGCGGCCAGCAAGGCGCAGAAGTCGTCGATGATGTTTTCCGCGCCGTCGTCCAGGTATTCGAGATTGTGTGCTTGCAGATGGGCAAAGCCGCTGCGCGCAGCTTGCAGATATTGTCCGCGCGAAAAAATCGCCATCCCGTGGCAACAGGCTGGCGCGCGCCAGCGCCGCAATCGCCATACCGCCACCCTGGCGGAACGCCGCTTGATAGTGGTCGGACTTGCTGCCTTGCTGCGTGGCATAAGCGCATAGATCGCGCTGGTTTTCGTCTTTGCTCCAGCGATCAAACAGCGTCATGTAGAAGTAACCGGCCGGGTCTTGCATGCGCAGCAAAAAAATCCGCGCCGTGCAGGGCTTCATCGACCATGCGCTCGTTAAACCATTTGAGTTGCGGCGGCAATTGCGCCCAGCCATCAAGCAGATTCCACACCACTTGCGGTGTCTGCTGCGGGTTCATGAAATTGGCGACGGACAAATGCGATAGATATTTGGAGCAATCGCCCGAGGCGTCAAACCAGCCGCCGTGCACGTCGCGGCGCTCATCGCTGCCGAACTTGGGACGGCTGCGGTCGGCATGGTCGTACAGGCCGGTGCAGCGCTGGCCTTTGATGTAATGCACCAGGTCAGACAGCATCTGCCCGGCAAACAAATCGGCGCCAACCGCAAAGGTGTGTGAAGTCAGCGCAGGCTGCGGGCCATCCACCACAATGAAATACTCGCCCGGCGTAGCCAGCGCAGAGAAATCCGCCTGCCAGAAATGCCAGTCTTTCCACTGGTCGACGCCCCCGGTCGCAACCAGGGCGCCGGTGTGCACGGCGGCGCGCGTCTCGGCGTCATAGACGGTAAAGCCGGTCAGCGGTGCGGCGGCCGGCGCTTCGATCAGCGCAACCTTGCGCGCGGACGGCGTGTAGCCAACGTGGTTCAGCAAGATTTTCATGGCGATAACTTGTGTTGTGAGCCGAAGGCGCCAGTCTGGCATCGCGCAACGGGCATAGCCAAACGAGCGGACAAGCCGGGCAAAAGACACGCCGACGCAACCTGGATTGCCGTGACCACCACGCCCGCGCGGTACCGCCCACATGTTTGTACGGCGGCAGCAGGGAGCGCCCGATAGACTTAGCGTGCTTCCGCCGGATGGTATGGCGCGGGCTCGCTCGGGACTTCATCCGCTTCAAACAAGGCTTCCAGCTCTTGCATGGCATCGCGCGACGCCTGAATCAGCTTGTCCTCGTCGTGGTAAATCGCCATCTGCCGCTGCAGCAGCGCTTCATCGTGCTGACGGAAGATGCGCGCGGTGCGCTCCGCGTCCAGACGGCTGGCACCGAGCGCCTCGAGTACATCAACGCCCAGTTCAACGCTGGCCGGAAAGGTCTCGCGCACCGCCGCCTCGACCCCGAGGTCCATCAGCCGGTAGTAGTGAAAGCGGTTGCGCGCCCGGGCAAAAATCTTCAGATGGGGAAAGTGCTCACGCACGGTTTCGGCCGTTTTGATCGAGCCGGGATATCGTCGATGGCCAGCACAAACACCTTGGCCTTGTCCGCCCCGGCCGCACGCAGCAAATCTACGCGCGACGCATCGCCGTAATACACCTGGTTGCCGAAGCGCTTCACAAAATCAACCTGATCCGGGCTGATTTCCAGCAGCGTGGCTTTGATATGCCTGGAGCGCAGCATCCGCGCAATCACCTGCCCAAAGCGGCCGAAACCGGCCACGATGACCGGGTTGTTCATATCCGGCAGTTCATCGAAATCACGGGTGGCGCGCTTTTCCCGCCACGGCACAATCACGCGCTCATGCGCCAACACCACGAATGGCGTTAACGCCATCGACAAGGTGACCGCCAGGCTGAGCAATTGCGCGGTGGCTTGCGGCAGAATGCGACCCTCATCAGCCAGCGACAGCAATACAAAAGCAAACTCACCACCCTGGCACAGATAGACCGCAAAACGGCGCGATATCTTGCCGGTCGCGCCCGCCATGCGCTCGATGCCCCACAGAATCAGCGCCTTGACCAGCATCAAGCCTACCGCCAGCAACAGCACCAGCAAGGGCTTGGCTACCAGCAAGCCCATATTGGCCGACAGCCCGACCGCGACAAAAAAAACATGCCCAGCAGCACGCCCTTGAAGGGTTCGATATTGGCTTCGACCTCGTGGCGGAATTCCGAATCGGCCAGCAACACCCCGGCCACAAACGCGCCCAGCTCATGCTGAGGCCCGCCGCTTCCATCAACCATGCGGTGCCGGTGACGACCAGCAGCGTGGCCATGGTCAGCAGATCGCGGCTTTTGGCGCGCGCCACCAGGCCAAACGCGGGCCGCAGCAAAAAACCGCCCGGCCGCGACGATAGCGACCAGAGCCAGCAAGGACATCCACAACGGAATACCGGATTGATCCACGTGCACGGGTGAGAGCCACGGCAAGGCGGCCAGCACCGGAATAACGGACAAATCCTGAAACAGCAGCACGGCAAAGGCGTCGCGACCGTAGTGGGTGGTCAGCTGGTTTTTTTCTCGGCCAGCATCTGCAATACAAACGCCGTGGACGACATCGACAGCGACACGCCGACACAGCGGCGGCCTTCCAGCTCAGCCACAGGCCATGGCGATGCCGCCGAGCGCCAGACTGCACAGCACCACCTGCGCGCCGCCCAGGCCGAATACGGCACGGCGTAACACCCACAAGCGCGACGGCTGCAGCTCCAGCCCGATGACGAACATCAGCAAAACCACGCCGAATTCGGTGGTTTGCAGAATCTGTTCCGGCTCGCCCACCAGCTTGAGACCCCACGGCCCGATCAGCACACCTGCCACCAGATAGCCCAGCACGGCGGCCAGGCCAAAACGCTTGAGTATGGGCACGACCAGCACGGCGGCGGCCAGCAAAAGGATGGCTTGGGTTAATCCGGCATCGGGCGGCAGCCGTGTGGTGTAAGGAGGAATGCGCGAGTGTAACCTGCCCTCGCCGCCCGGCCAAACCGGCAGATGGGCTAGATCGGCCGCAGCCAGGGCTTGCCTGACCAGTTGGACGGTGTATCTGTTTTGTATCGCCTGTAACGCACCCGTCACGTCGCTTCTTGATACTGCGCGAACCTCTCACGCAAGGAAGTCGTCAAGAAATGATAACGTCAACGCGCACTCTGCAATCCGTACTGGGCCTGACCGCCGTCGCCGCGCTGCTAAGCGCCTGCGGCAGCGGCAACGATGGCCCGGTGGGCACCACCATCCTGCCCGCAGGTAGCACCATGGATGTGGCCATCCTGGAAACCAGCGACATCCACTCCAATGTGGTCGGCTACGACTATTACAAACTGGCGGAAGACAAAAGCTACGGCCTGGACCGCACCGCCACGCTGATCGCCAATGCGCGCAAGCAGTGGGCCAATTCGCTGCTGTTTGATAATGGCGACACCATCCAGGGCACCGTGCTGTCGGACTACCAGGCGCTGATCAATCCGGTGCAATGCTCCGACATGCTGGCCGTGTACAAGCAGATGAACCAGCTGGGTTATGACGCCGGCACCATGGGCAACCATGAGTTCAATTACGGCCTGCCATTTTTGTCCCAAGTCACCAACACCGACTTCAAACTGGCTGGCATTTCCAAGGCACCAGCAAAACCAATCCGGGCAATGCGGCCACGTGTGCGGCTCCCAGCTTTCCGTTTGTATCGGCCAACGTGGTCTCTGCGGCCACGCAAACACCCATCTTCAAGCCCTACCAGATTCTGGATCGCACCTTTAAAGCCAAGGACGCCAACGGCAAACTGTTCGACGCCACCCTCAAAGTGGGCGTAATCGGCTTTGCGCCGCCGCCGATCATGCAGTGGGACAAAGGTAATCTGGAAGGCCATGTGCTGGTGACGGGCTGGAAAGAAACCGCGCAAAAGTACATTCCCGAAATGAAAGCAGCGGGTGCGGACATCATCGTGGCGCTGGCGCACGGCGGCATCGATATGGTGACGCCGTACGCGCCGGATATGGAAAACGGTGCGGGCTACCTGAGCCAGGTGCCGGGCATCGACGTCTTGCTAACGGGCCACCAGCATTTGTTGTTCCCCGATAACAGCGGCAAATCCACCTTTGCCGGCCAGCCCGGTGTGGATGTGGTCAATGGCTTTATCAACGGCGTGCCGACCGTGCAGCCGGGCCAGTGGGGCAACAACCTGGGCACCGTGCAATTGCAGCTGGCTTATGCGGATGGCAAATGGAGCATCAACAAGACCGCCACCAAAGTCGCCCGCCAGACCACGCTGCTGACGGCAGCCGCAGGCACTACCCCGGCCACTTATGTAACGCCGGATACCAGTCTGCAAGCGCTGGTGCAGTCGGTGAATGACGCCACCATCGCCTATGTAAAAAAAACGCCGATTGGCACGGCCAGCTTTGATATGTCGACCTATTACGCGCTGCAAGGCGACGTGTCTGCGCTGCAGATCGTCAATATGGCGCAGATCGATTATCTGAAGAGTTATGTGGCCGCCAACAACCCGAGCTGGGGCAATCTGCCGGTGCTGTCGGCCGCTGCGCCGTTCAAGGGTGGCCGTAATGGTCCGGGCGACTTCACTTTTGTGAAGCAAGGCCCGATCGCCATCAACAATGCGGCGGATTTGTACCTGTACCCCAACACGCTGCAGGTCGTGCGCGTATCGGGCGATATCGTGCGGCAGTGGCTGGAAATGAGCGCGCAGCAGTTTAACCAGATCGACATCAGCAAGACCGATGTGCAGCAGCTGGTCAACACCGCGTTCCCGACCTTCAACTTTGACGTGCTGTACGCCGAGGGCAACAAGCTGCAATACCAGATCGACGTGACCAAGCCGGTAGGTTCGCGCGTGACCAACCTGACCTATAACGGCGCGGCGCTGGATCTGAATGCGCAGTTTCTGGTGGTCACCAACAACTACCGCGCCAGCGGTGGCGGCAACTTTCCGGGCCTGGTGGGTGGCACCGGCGATATCGTGCTGAAAGCGCCCGATGCCAGCCGCGATGTGCTGATCAATTACATCAAACGCGCCAACACGCTGGATCTGGCCACCTATGGCAGCGCGCGCAGCTGGTCGTTTGTGAAGACCGCAACGCCGTCCGGCCCGGTGGTGTTCAGCAGCGTG
>BBFD01000106.1 GCA_001313065.1 Silvimonas sp. JCM 19000 | reverse complement strand
GTGGATACTTACAAGGCAATGTTTTTTGGGAATCTGTAGAAATGAGGAAATTTGGCCTGAACAAGTGGCATCAAATTGTGTTGTTGCCCAAGGGTGAAGAGGGTGATCCCCGTAAACAGGTGAGACCAATTTTCATAGCGATTGCTGTGATAATAATGGTGATCATATTTGTTCTTGTTTGAGCCACTTGCATGCAACGCCCACCTGACTGGTGGGCGTTGTTGCTTGTGCTGTTTGGGGCTGTTTGGCAGGACCCGAGGCATCAGTATCGACCGCTACCTTGCTGTTTACCTTGTCGGGCGGGTACTCGGACAAGGAGATTTCGCGGAGCAGTAACGGGGTCAGGGAATATGATCCGTATAGGGGGCGGTACATCCAGGTTCTAGCAACGCTTGTCCTCCTAAGCCGAACAAACCAGGATCCATGTAAAGGTCTTCGCGAGGAATTGGCGGCACATCGCGAGAAATTAAAAAATTACATTTCAAATCCATCGGCCTATGATAACAAAGGGCCTCGGCAATGAGCCTATGACAATAACAGGATGGATATTTATCAGAATATTATTGACGGGCGTATTGCGTCGTTTATGAAGCAAATTGCCGATTTTGAGAAGCAGCTAGCTGAATGTGAGCGTAGATATGGAAAAAAAATAAAAAAAGTTGAATATTTCAAAATTGAAAAAAATAAGATAAATTCAATCTTTGAATTTATTGAAAACAATGTAGACCTGAAAGAGGTTGATGTGAATGAAGACTATTATTGGTCCATTCCGAGGACATCAATGTTTGATGTCCGAAGCCAGAAGGCCGAGGTCGTCATAGGAAGCCTCCACGAAGACATTGAATTTTTAAATCTTGACGACGATGACGAAGAGCTAAGTCCTATGATGCTCATGCATGCAGCACCAGTCCTGTTGTATTTGGCTGCTAGCATGCAACTGAAGAATGAGCAGTCAGACTGCTAATTCATAGTTGTGTCCTGCTGCAAAATGATTATGCAGAGCCCCGACTCATTTGGTACTTGCTAGTGCACCATCAAACAACGCCCGCCAGGGTGGGTATTGTCGTGTGTGCTGTTTGGGTCTGTTTGGCAGGAGCCGAGGCATCAGTATTGGCCGCTCCCTTGTCGTTTACTTGCCGGGCCGATTCACATTGTGCAGTTGATCCACGCGAAAGACGCTCGTTGGCATGAGCATGGATCTATTAGGCAGTTATGGATATGCCGTGGCCATCGTTGGTATCGTCGCAGTACTGCCGTTGAGTCTATATACACCCGCATTACTCAAGAGATTTCGAGTAGCGGAGAGCTAGCTCATCGCTAATTGCTATGCAAGATATCCACTACTGCCGGAGCTATCCGTGCGGCCTGACTGGCCAAGGGTCTAGCGAGAAGTCGATGTGGCGCGTCTCTTCCACCAGGCTCGCCTGAATTGCTTCCAAGCCTCCGACCCGGCTGCCAAGATCGTGCATGTCGCAGCTTGCGTCGCCCGCCCCGACGCTGCCGCACTCCACCGGCTCGACAGCGCCGGGGCGCCAGCCTCGGTCGGTGCAGGCGACATAACGGCCCGCCAACTGCCGGACATGTTCGATGTCCAGCAGCGCCGAAATGTCGGGCAATTACGTGGCGAAGAGACGCCCCCTATATCAAGCCCTCGCCGCGATGAGCTGATCGATCGCGTCTTGCGCGACGGCGTCCGGCTGCGCGTCTGAGCGCCAGGCGATCACCCCATCCGGGCGGACCAGCGTTGCGCCAGCGTCCTTGATGCCGAATACAGCTGCGAAGGCTGATCGTCCGGAAAGACGAAATCTTGCCCGACCAGGACGGAGGCCACCTGTAGGCGCGCCCCCGCTCGATCCATGCGCGATTGGCGGACAACAGCACGTAGGCCCTGCCGAACAGGTCAAGCGTCGAGCGTGTCCGGCTCGCTCCCTGCTCCCACACGTGCGGAGCCGCGTGCCGGGTTGGCCGGCCCATTCCTTGGGCGTTGCCGCCGCCGGCAGCTCCAGACCCGCGCCGACGACGCCGTCGACCGGTTCAGCTGGCCGAACTCCATCGCATCGTTAGCAAGCAACGGCTCAGGCTTGAATGTCGCGGGGGCCCACTTCGCATAGTCGGGGCGCGAGAAGGTTTGCTGATGCCGCAGCCACCCGATCGCATGACGTTCGGCGTGGTAAGTGTCGAGGAGCCGGTCGGCGGCCATTCCCTGCAGAACTGCAGCCAATTTCCACGAGAGATTCCAGACATCGTCGATGCCGGTATTCGCGCCGAAGCCGCCTCGGGTCGGTGGCAGCTGGTGTGCGGCGTCGCCCGCCAGGAACACGCGTCCCTCGCGGTAGCGATCGGCGATGCGACCGGCGAGTTCCCAGCGACCCGTCGTGATGATCTCGAACGGCAGTTCACGGCCAAGCGCTCTGAGCACCGCTTCTTTGAGCTCGTCCGTGTCACGCTCTTGATCATCGTCGAACATCAGTACCCAGCGACCGTCGCCGTAGGTGGTGAGAAACGCATTGAATTCCGCCTGCTTGATCTCGAACTGTTGTGCGCCACGATCCAGTACGGCGTCAGCATCCGGGCAGTGAAACAACACGCTGCGCAATGTTCGCAGATGACCGACGCCACTCTGTGAGATGCCGAGACCGTCGCGGATCATGCTATTGGCGCCGTCGCAGGCGATCACCCAATCTGCAGTGATTATCTCCTCGGCGCCGTCATTGCGGTGGCGCACCGTCGCCGTCGCGCGGGCGTCGTCCTGAATCAAGGAGATCAGTTCGACACCGAGGTTCATCTCGCGCCGGCCTCGAGCGCCGCTGCGCGCAGGATGGGCTCTAACTTGTCTTGTGCGATCGCCGCACCCGTGCAGGGCGACAGAGCGGCGCTGCGCTGGGCCGGTTCGCCGGGCGTCCACTCAGTTTCCGCAATCCAGTCGCTGAACAGCGTCGCGACAGTCACGCGGCGGAGGCGGGCGCCAGGATCGGCCTGCGGGATGCGATCCGCGATGCCGCAGGCGCGGTAGTGCTCCAACGTAGTTTCGGTGAAGCCCATGGCACGCGGATGAGAGGCGCTGCCGCGATGCTTGTCGATCAGAAGATGGGGGACGCCGTGATGGCGCAGAAACAGGGAAGCGGATAAGCCGACGAGCTTCCGCCGACGATGAGAACAGGTACATGGCGCATGGTGAGCGTCCTTTGATCAAGATGCCGAGGCAACGGCGCAAGGACGATTGTCGAACCAGCCGTAAGGACGAGGCGGTAGCACGATGCTGCGTAACCTGATCTACGGGAGGAAGGCAAGCGTCCACCCGTCGTGGTCCGCGGCCCATCAGGGGCTGGAATTGAGCTTGGTACTGAAGACCAAGCCGACCGGGGCTCACCACGCCGGTCCACCTTTTTCGACGGCGCAAGCTTAAAAGATTATTCACCACGCTTCAAGGTAGAGCTGCGGCCCCCCACGGGTCGTTCGGCGCCGACAGACGAGCGCCCCAGCCGTAGTGATCAGGCGCATGACAAGCGCCACTGGCACAAATCATCTGGCACTTCGTCGGGAGTCGAAACCCAACGCCTGATGCTGCTTTCAAGCCAGGAATTTTTTTGTTTGCGTAATATCAGGCGGCCATTTTATTGGCGAGCAAATCGTGTTTTATGGCACGCGTCGAAATCCAGACCATGCGATTGATAACGGCATATATTGCCGAACAGCTACAAACTTTGTTTATTCCGACCGTGCCAAATCTGGTACCAAAAGCACTGCAGTGGGACCGCTTGAATGGAGATGTCAGTTCACGATGGACAAATTTCGAGTTGACTTTAATGAGATGGTTGAGCTTGATCTGGTCCTTTTTTTTCCGTGACGGATACCAAAATCAATGACCACGGAATGCCCGTCACGGTAGCGGCAGGAATGGAAGTGTATTTATTCATGCCGGATTCGAATGATTTGGGGGAGCCTGAAGACCTCGTTGCCACCGGGCGTATTGAAATCAATTCGATCCCAGGCTGGGGAAGCGATGTCAAATGGTGTTGCCGTATTGATTCGAAAGGCATAAATCATCTGTCGGATAGAGACAGATCGAGTAGTTATGTGTTCGGCGCAAAGCTCCATCTGGGCGATGCGTAACGCAGTTTGTATTGCGCTGAAACTCCACGCCCGCGTCGAACGTGTTCAACGTATTGCCTCATGCCCCTGCCCGGTCACGCGGCGGCTGGGCGCTCCGCTTCCCAGAGAGCATGCACATGGACAGCTTCCATGGGTGACATAAACGCAAGGGCGGTTAACGCGGGCGGCCGCCGCTGCGTACACAGCGAGTCGCTTCTGAAAGTCGGTGAGCAAGCCAGGTTCACGCATTGCCTAAGCCATCTGGCCGAGGCGGACAGCTTTTGGACAGAATAATAATCGTTTCATGAAAGCATAAATAACCCGCTCGAACAGGCCGGTTACTCGGCGTCTACTTGACAGAGTGTGAGGTGAGAAATGCGTAAAACGATTCTTTCGGCCGCTTTTGTCGGCGGTATTTTGCTGTCTGGGTTCGCGAATGCTTCGGTGTCTGGAGAAATTGATGGCGCGGAATGGGGCGCGTGGGAAACCCTTTACAATTATGAGGATGGCGATTACGGCTCCTATCAAGGTTACGACTATGCGCTTAATCTTTCGGATGCAGCGCCCGGTTATAACGTCACGATTAACTACCAAAGCCAGTCTTTGGGTTATCCCGATAATCAGGTCATTGATGGATTCGAGATTGAACAGTTAATTACGGTTTATCCCCCCGGCTATCCGGACGGAGTGCAGGTGATAGGTGGGTTCTACCAGATCTATGACGCAAGCGGATTTTCTGGTTCATTTACACAGTTTCTGACTCCTGGCACTTATCTGGTCCTTGTTGATACCCATATGCCTACCTTTGGCAAGCTGATGTTGAACAATTCGATTGCCGCTGTGCCAGAACCAGAGACATGGGCGCTTTTGGGAATGGGTGCAATTGCGCTCATCGCACGCAATAGCTCACGCAAAAAAGCTTAGTTAACAGCGCAGAAAAAAGGCCAAACATCGAACCGATGCTTGGCCCTTTTCATGGTTTGACGGTGATTTAGCGGGGCGGGCCTATTAGAACCCGTGCAATTCATTCAAGAACAAATCACTGGCTTTTTTTAGGAAAGGCGAGAAGGCTTATAGTGGGTATTTGCTAACAGAATATATGTCTATCGAGGGCTCAAATTTCTCGCTGCCTACTACAAGTCTATTTGGATAGCGCGTTCCTGAAGTGTCGCTACTATAAATAGCGCATAACGCTGCGGTCCACCGTATGCCACGTTATAACGGTTTGAGGCACCAATGACTTCCACAATGAGACCCGGAAAAGCGAACCCTCAGGTCACTTCTTTCGTCCGGCGGGAATGTCTGCTTCAATCTCGCATTGGCGCGTAACGGGCTGGCATAGTCATAATTGAATAACCGCTGCCGCAACAAATCGGGTCTACATTGATGAGTTTACCGTTGGTTTTAGCGATCAAGAATTTCTTCGGTATTTTCGCGCTTACGCCATTCGAGCACGCTCTACTTGAGCGACTGAGCGAGGCGTTAGATTTGCATGGTCGTACCATTCTTGCCGAACAGATTTCCCGCTTTACTACCGTTCGCAGATTGCTCAAGCATATTGATGAACCTATGTCATATGGCTTTACAAACTTTCATACCGTGCGTTTCGGCAAGAACATCACCGACATTTGCCAGACCAGGCGATTCGAATACATTGGGCCCGAAACACTGTTGGCGACGGCGAACGTACGCTTTAAAGGTGGGGAGATGGAAGTGCAATTCTGGCTCGTCAAAGGTGTGCTTTTTTGCCTGGAATATCGCTCGCCCCAAAAAAATTTATTACCCCAATGGTGACTTTCACATTGAATCGGTCGCCGTCTGGCCGCTGGCCGGAGCATGAGCAGCCAATAGCGATTAATTGAAGGGCCGGGGCGGGGGGCGATAGGCAGTTAAATAAGAAAATACGCGGCAAAATGTAAGCGGAACGAGATAATGCCGTGCTGCCGGGTCGGCGGTGTATCTGGTTCTGCGATGGGCTGCATCGCTTTGCGGGCGGCATGCACAGTCTCTTGGCAAAAAAAGTTTGGGTTGAGAAATTCAGTAAATGTGGCCCTCGCTGTTTTTTGCGTACCAATAATTAATCTTTTGATATATCCAGATGCGGCCGTACATGGCTGGCGTCACCATTGAGGTAAGCTAGCGGCTTTCCATTGCTGCCAGATTTCCAGCAAACTCTTCGTGAATTGGCGAAATGCAGAGAGAATTTATGGATGATTGGGACGTTTTGACCGAAGCCACCATTGACGCTATTCGGATTGAGTCGACGAAGCAGGAAATCCGGATTGATGTGACATGTAGGTGGCAAGGCGAGAAGCGCAAGCAAATTGTTGCCCAAGGGGTTGATGATTTCGTGGTCGACGATATGCGGCTGTCAAATATTATTGACCGCGTTACGCGACTCGACGCTGGCGGCAGTCAGGAGACAGAAACTGCAAGGCGCTTATTCTTTATGATGCGGGGGCGGGAGCCCGATACCAGCGATCTGCAATGGCCCGTGCTCCTGGAAAAAAATTGGACCGTATCCGGACGGGGGCTCTGATTTTGATGGAACTTGAGCCTGTCTACGGCGCCACCGTGTTGGTGTTGGCAGAGCGCGTTCAATTGCTGGCAATTGAGGCTAAATGCCTTGCTTGCGTCTGGACAAATCGCCGCGCCAGAAAATGATATCAAGATCAACCCGCCACACGCCTTCGCTCATCGCCAACTCGTCTGCATAGTTCTGAAATTGTTTGCTCACTGGCTCTTCAAGGTGAATTACTCCTTGCCAGCGCGGAAGTTTGCCTCGACCGGCCTTTTGCTTTAGTTCACGGGCCACGTGGCTATCAAGCGGCACTTCAAAGAATTGACCGATCTCAGATAATTGAAAGTCTTCGCAAACCCATCGATTGTAGAGACAATCCCGCAAAAAAAATATTAAGAAACTTACGTGCAGCGCCCCATTTCAGGCCGACCTCATCGCAATACTGCTTTGTGATCGTATCCAGCAATTCTGCAAACTTCTTTGCGTCGCAATTGATAAATTGGCTGAGGTCGATCTGCGCAAGAAAGAGACGAGCAGGCGCAATGGTTCCCTTTTTTTAGCCATGCCGCGTATGGTGGAAGGTCCGATCGCTGAGTTCGCAATTCGGCAACGAAGTTTGTTTCGATACTCGTCTTTCAAAACGTACTTTTCTGTCAACGCATACTCCTCGAGTCAATGCCCACCAAAACATGATGCCTACCGTCGTCCGATGGCAATTCCGGGACGATGCCACGCTTCAGGGCTAGTTCATCAGTTTTGCCATCCGCCCATGCCAGACGACGATCTACGCCTGAAACCGGGTAACGGTGACGGTTAATAAAACTCGCAATGACCTCACCGTGTCATCACCGTTTCAATACTTTGCTCCTTGCGCGTATCCAACGGAAAATAGCTGATTTCACGCTTGTTGAAGTCAGTTTTTTTTCAGATCAATCATTCTTAAAGAGCGATTGAACATGGTGTGATAGTAATAGCGCAATGAAGCTGTATCCATTGCACTGGTCCATTGCGTGGAGCCTATCGTTTCATCTTTGGGCAGATTTGCTTTGGCATCCGTGGCGCCTAGTGGGATATCGAAGTTATCCAGAATCCGGAATGCTTCATTGACCGCTTTATATCCAGTATCCGGTTGGCGCACGGTATTGCGCAACGCGGCGGCCCGGACAAAGCGCGAGGGCGGGGTGTAGTCGCCGGGCAGCCCGACCATGCCGTTGCCCGCGCCAAAAGGTGCCAATTCCAGATCGCCCACCTTGATGGCCTGATTGGACTGCGGATGCAAGCCGACGTAATTGCGCAGATTGGTCAGATGCCATGGAAACTCGGGCGAATTGGTCAATACGCCGACCGGATCGTCATAGATGCTGAGCGAGCCGTGGGTATATTCCAGCACGATGGTCTTGCCGCTGCGGTCAGTGATCATGAAATGCACCGGCGGCGCGATGCCATGAAACGCCTGCAGAACGACGTCAGTCACGATGACGCCAGGCATATTTTTTCCGCACCTCTTCGATGGTGGCGAAGTTGCTTAATAGCCAGGTTGGTACATCGGTTATGGCCAGCGTCTGATCTGCTTTGGCGGGATCATATTTCTGGCCCTCTTCAAAGCCGGGCAAGTACAGCGAAGACACGGTCAAACCTTGCTCATTCATGCCATCGGTGATTACCGGTGTCTTTACCAGGTTCAAGCCGACGATGCCGTATTTGCCAGTCCATGCCAACCCGGCCTTGCCATCCGGGGTGGCGCCTTTAAAAGCATGCTTGCGCGGCACCACCATCACCTCGGAATCAAGGTAAAAGGTGCCCCATTCCATGGTCCGAGCCTGGATGGCAGAACCATCTTTGGCAACGAGCGTGATGCCGGTGCATGCGGCGGCAATATCCGCGATCGGAAGCGTAACCAGTGCGGCGAGGTAAAGCCAGCTGGCGATGGGGTGGATTTTACGTTTCATGTACGTGCTCTCCAGAACGGGTGATGCCGGAGTGCGGACACGCCAGCTGTTCTGAAGTTGAGTTCACCACTTCGGCAATAGCAAGAATCTGAATTATCTGTGTGAGCAATATTTGACGAACATCAATAATCGGCTAAGTGCAGACATGTTGTGGACAGCAACAGATATTTTGCAGAAAGTTTTGTTGGTTTGGCATGGCGCTGCGCATACAGAAAAAAAACGCTGGCGCGGTGCCGAGCAAAGGCCTTGTATGGCCGAAGGCGGGCGCCAGGTCGCTGGCCGCGTGCTGGCGAAATTTGGGGCGATGTTGAGATATCCCTGGCTGAGGCCGTGAATAATTTGAGATAGATCAAAGTTACTTGATATTTTCAAATAAGTTCGAGCGGATTAAGCGCAGGCTGGAGACATCCGCGCGCTGCCGGTCATCAAGTGCAGAAACCTCAGATGCTGCAGCGCTCTCCGCCTGGCTTGCAATGCCGGGCACGCTCGCATCGGAGGTGTGCCATGAACTACACCGCAATCACCGTTCTGCTCGGAACGGCACCGTCCCACCATCGCCTGCTGGAGGTCGTCTCGCAACTGGCGGCGACATTTTCTGCCAGCGTGACCGGCGTGATCGCCAATCAACTCGAGCCGCCGTATGGCGACGGCTTGGGCGTGATTGATCCATTTGCCTGTCGGCGCGAGTCCCGACAGCGCGAAGCGGTTGATGCCGAGGCCGAATTTCATCATGTGCTTGAAGAACAGGTTCCGCGCCGCCGCTGCTGTATTGAGCTGGACGTGCCTCAGTGGCCGAGGCGTTAGCGCGGCATGCTGCGGGCGCCGATTTGCTTGTGGTGCAGGCGGGCGACCTGGCCGGGTTCGGCACCGCTGGCCTGGTGCTCAGTGATCTGGTCATGCAGGCAGGAAGGCCGGTATTGGTATTGCCGGCCGACTTGCCGCCGGTGTCCCTGGAGCGGGTGTTGGTGGCTGGAAAGACACGCGCGAGACCCGACGCGCGATTGCGGACGCATTGCCGCTGTTGCGCCAGGCCGGCCATGTCACGCTAGCCGAAGTGGTCAGCGATCAGGGCGTGCCGGCGGCGCGCAGCCGTTTGATTGATGTCGCTGCGTGGCTAAGGCCGCATGGCGTCCACGCGCATTACCGCATCGTTTCGGCCAACGAACATCAATTGCTTGCCTTCGACGATCTGATCAAGGAAATCGACGCCACCCTGATCGTCGGTGGGGCGTACGGTCATCACCGGGTACGGGAATGGGTGTTGGGCGGGTTTACCCGTGACCTGTTACTGCGTGGCGAACATTGCACACTGGTTTCACATTGAGCCCGGGAGCCCATCATGACTTATACGTCGATCATGGTTCATCTGGCCGCAGGTCAGGACAACACGCCGCTATTGCAGGCTGCCGCTTCACTGGCCCGGCGCTTTCCGGCCCGGCTGATCGGGCTGGTTACCGGGGTCAACCCGGTGGCTGTCATGGGCGGGCAGACTGTGGACGTGCAGCCTTCCGCCCAGAAAAAAGCATGGCTTGAGCAGCAGTTCGCCGCGCTGCAGGCGAACATGGAGCCCACGCGGGGCTGCCCGCAGACCGTATGGAATTGCGCTGCAATCACGAAGCGGTGCCAGCGCTGGAATGGATCTGCCGCGAGGCGCGCGCTGCTGATCTGCTGATCTGTGCCGCGCCCAATCCCCGCAGCGTAGCCGCATTGGACCTACCACCTGGCGAACTGGCGATGCACGCCGGTCGGCCGGTGCTGATGGTTCCACCCACGCTTCGGGAAATCGCGGTCAGCCGCGTCATGGTTTGCTGGCAAGACAAACCTGAAGCGCGGCGAATCATTGCCGATGCGCTGCCGGTCTTGTTGCTGGCCAGCGCCGTTACCGTGGTCGAAGTGAGCACCGAAGCCGAAGAAGATGACGCCAGAAACCGTCTTCGCACCGTGACGCACTGGCTAAGAACACATGGCGTACGCGCTGAGTACAAGCTGGAGCACAGTGGCGCACCGCACGCGCCCACCCTGCGCAAGCTGGCGCTGGATGTGGGGGCCGACCTGGTCGTGGCAGGGCTTTATGGGCACAGCCGCGCGCAGGAGTGGGCTGCCGGCGGCGTAAGTCGTGATTTTCTGCTGCGTTGCGAGCAGTGCGTGCTGTTGTCGCATTGAACGGCACGCATAGGCCGACGGGATCAATTCAGGGATCAAACCATGGATCATTTTTTTTGCGCTACCTGTTCTTTGCCGCCGCGCTGGGCGTCGCATGCCCCGATGCGCGAGCCGCAATGATCTCGTTGGACCAATTCGCACATGTACCGGCGCAGCCGTGGACCGGCGAGCCTATGTCTATAAGGGCTTGGCGTTCAGTTTTGGCGCGATGGGCTATGGTCAGGCGGGCGTAGATGCCTATTTTGGATACACCATCACCGTGGACATGCTGGCCGGACCCGCGGTGTTTGGTGGCGTCAGTCTTAATACCCAGCCGCTGGATTGGTATCAGACGCCGACCGAAGCGGTGAGTGTCACCGGCTACCGCCACGGTATTGCGGTGGGCAGCGCCCGCTTTGCCTTGCCGCCCGATCGCACTTTCCGCTTTTACGCCTCGCCCTTCAGCGTGGCCGTCGACAGCCTGGAGTTTGTTGGCGGCGACCATTTTGGCACCCGTTATTCGTATTGGGCCATGAATGCGCTGGATATCAGCCCGGTGCCCGAGCCACCCGCCTATGCGCTTGCCCTTGCGGGTCTGCTCACGCTGGCAGCTACCCGCCGCGCCCGCCGCAGCCATATGCACCGCCAGCTCCGCGCGCCAGCGTGGGGATAAGTGGCATCCGATGTCGCGGCAGGCCGGACTTTAGCCGCTGCGCTTGCCCTGCAAGGCATTGGGCATGGCGAATCGCTGCAAGAATGCTATGAAGTATTAGCAACTTCTAATTAATTTTGCTTCGCGCACTTTTTACAGCGAAGAAAAAAGGGCATCGTATGCAGCGTTCCACCCGTGTCTGGCTTGCCCTGTTGCTGCTCTTTACCATCCGGTTAAGTGTCGCGCAGTGCATAGGCGTGGTCACGGCGGGCGGCGGCAATCAGTTTTGGCAAGAAGTGGGGCGCGGCGCGAAATCTGCGGGGGTACATCTGGGCGTGGAAATCTATTTTCGCGGCCCGTTGGACGAAATGCATCCAGAAGCGCAGCACAAAATCATCGAGCCGTCAGAAGGCAGCAATGCCAGGCCATAGTGATCGCGCCCAGCAGCGGTGCCGTTAACGCTCAGGTTCAGCAGTTCAAAGAGCAGGGCATCCCCGCGGTCTATATCGACCGCGACCCCGGTGGCGCAGCCATCCAGGCTTTTGTTGGCACCGATAACTTTAAAGCTGGCACCCGGGCAGGTTTGATCATGGCGGACAAGCTGCATGGGCGCGGCACGGTATTGCTGTTTCGTATGCAAGAAGAGGTCGCATCCACCCGTGAACGCGAACGCGGATTTCTTGAAGCCGCGCGTGCGAGCGGCTTGCGCGTGATTGTGGGCCCTTACATCGGTTCAGATGTCGGAGCGGCCAGGCTGAAGGCGGCCAATCTGCTTTCTTCGCTGGCTGAACCGGTCAACGGTGTATTCACGCCGAATGAGTCCGTCACCCTGGCGATGCTTTCCGCCCTCCGTGGCGAGCCCGGCTTGCTGGCAAGTCACGAACTGGTTTTTTTATCGGCTTCGATATCAATGATGAACTGGCGCGAGCCGTCATCCGTGGCCAGATCACCGCCTTGTTCGTGCAGCATCCGTGCTCATCGGCTATCAGGGCGTCATCGCCGCGTACCATGCGGCAGCAAACGATCCGCCTGCACAGCTGATCCGTGTTGATACTGGCGTCAACGTGATTTATCGGTCGGACCTGGTCAAACGCTGATCAAAGCGCCGG
>BBFD01000105.1 GCA_001313065.1 Silvimonas sp. JCM 19000 | reverse complement strand
ACGCACACCAGCGCCACGCCATGCACCGGCAGCAGTTTTTCTTGCAGAAAGATCACCGCATACGCCACTGCCGCCACCGGCAACGCCGCCGTAAACACGCCCGCCGATTGGGCCGGCACGTGGCGTATGCCCTTCATCCATAACCAGAACGACAACACGCTGGCGGCCAGGCCATACCAGCCCACCTGTAACCAGGTGGCGGGATCAACGCTGTGCAAATCAAAGTGCCACAGCGCGTATAGCCCCAGCGGCAACATCAGACCGAGGCCGATCAAATGGTATAGGCGCAGATTTCGATTGCGGGCAGGGTTTGCGTCAGACGGCGGCTCAAGATCACATAAATCGATTCGCAGCACACCGCCGCCGCCACCAGCGCATTGCCCAGCAACGAGGTTTCGGCCCCGCCTGCCGCGCGCGTGGTGTTGATGATCAGCATGCCCGCCATGGCCAGCGCCACCGCCAGAATCGCTCGCGGGCCAGGCCGTTCTTTCAGCAGCGGCCACGACAACAAAATCACCACCGCCGGGATGGTACTGGTGATTACCCCCGCCGCCAGCGCGCTGGTATGCGACACGCCGTACAGCATGAACAGCGTAAACAGAAAGGTGCCGAACAGCGCCTGCAAAAAACAGCGCCAGCCATTCGCTGCGACGCACTGCGCGCATGCGCGCCGGTTTGTACACCGGCAGCAGCACGCCTACACCAATCACAAAGCGCAGCAGCGCAAACAGCATCACCGGCACTGCCACCACAATCGATTTGCCCAGCCCGACATTCGTCCCCACCAACGCCATCGAGGCCAATAAAAAACAGCACATATCGATTGAATTTCATGATCAGTTCTTGCGCAGAGTCAACAAAAAAACGGGGGCCGTAGCCCCCGTCGAATAGACAGCCATCAAGCGTGGCTGATTTCAGCGCCACCTTCGAGGTAAGCAGCGCGCACTTCCGGACTGGCCAGTAATTCTTTGCCGGTGCCCGTCAGCACAATGCCGCCATGCTGCAGCACGTATCCGCGATGCGCAACCTTGAGCGCATGGTGCGCGTTCTGTTCCACCAGCAAGATGGTCATGCCTTCCTGGTTCAGCGCCTCGATGGTGCGGAAGATCAGCTTGATATACAGCGGGGCCAGGCCCAGCGATGGCTCATCCAGCAGCAACAAGGTCGGCCGTCCCATCAGCGCGCGGCCGATGGCCAGCATTTGCTGCTCGCCGCCCGACAGCGTGCCCGCACGTTGCGCCTGGCGCGCTTCCAGCACCGGAAACAGCTCGAACACGCGTTTGATATCGCCATCAAAGTGTTCCGGTCTGGCAAAGGTCGCGCCCATCTGCAGGTTTTCCAGCACCGTCATGCGCGGAAAAAATGCGTCGCCCTTCCGGCACCAGCGCAATGCCCTGACGCGAAATATCGTGCGTGGCCATCCGGGTGATATCGCGGCCCTGATAGCTGATGCTGCCTTGCGACGCGCGCGGCTGGCCAAACAGCGTCATCATCAGCGTGGATTTACCCGCGCCGTTAGCGCCGATCAACGTGACGATCTCGCCTTCTTCCACGTGGATATCCACGCCGCGCAAGGCATGGATGGCGCCGTAATGCGCGTGCACGCCCGCAAAAGTAAGCATGCTCATGCGGCAGCCTCCTCGGTGTCTTTGTCTTCTTCGCCCAGATAGGCCTTGATCACATTGGGATCTTGCTGAATGTGCTGCGGCGATCCTTCGGCGATTTTGTGGCCAAAGTTAAGCACGCAAATATGATCGGACACGCGCATCACCACGCTCATATCGTGTTCGATCAGCAAGATGCCCTTGCCGTGTTCACGCGACAGATACAGCAGCAGCTCGTTCAGCTCGGCCGATTCGCGCGGATTCAAGCCAGCGGCCGGTTCATCCAGGCACAGCAACAGCGGGTCGACACACAAGGCGCGTGCAATTTCGATACGCCGTTGCGTGCCATAAGACAGATTGCCGGTGACGGTATCGGCGCGGTCCAGCAAGTTAAGCCGCGTTAACCAGGTGCGCGCTTTTTTTTCCAGGGCGGCTTCACGCGCCTGGCGATAATCCTTGAGCCCGAACAAGCCAGCCAGCGAAAAGCGTGACGCGTGTTGCAAAGCGTTGTGCTGCGCCACCATCAGGTTTTCCAGCACCGTCATATTGGGAAACAGCCGGATGTTCTGGAAGGTGCGCACCACACCCGCTTTGCGCGCCACGTGGTACGACGGCATCTGGTTCAGCAGCAGCGGGCCGTGCTGCGGATGATGCATGCGCACGCTGCCTTCGGTGGGTTTGTAAAAGCCGGTCAGACAGTTAAAAAAAACGTGGTCTTGCCGGCGCCGTTGGGCCCGATGATCGACGTGACTTTGCCTGCGGGCACGTGCAGCGACAGATTGTCGAGCGCGGTCAGGCCGCCAAAGCGCATGGTCAGGTTTTCGACTTCCAGCAGCAAGGGGCTGGCCGGGTCGTGCGGATTCAAGGCGCTCATGCGGCAGCTCCCAAGCGTAAGGTCGGTTCACGTTTGGCGATAATGCCGCCCGGGCGCCACACCATAATCAGAATCATGGCGGCGCCAAACAAAAAAACATGCGGTATTCCGAGAAATCACGGCCCAGTTCCGGCAACACCACCAGCAGCAAGGCGGCGATGACCACGCCCAACTGGCTACCCATGCCGCCCAGCACCACGATGGCGAGGATGGTGGCTGATTCTGAGAACACAAAACTCTCGGGCGAAATAAAGCCTGGCGTGCGGCAAAAAAACACCCCGGCAAAGCCGCCCAGCATCGCGCCGATGGCAAAGGCCGACAGCTTGATATTGGTCACATTAATGCCCATGGCCTTACATGCCAGCTCGTCCTCGCGCACCGCTTCCCACGCCAGACCCACCGGCAGCTTGCGCAAGCGCGAAACAAACAGGTTGGTCAGCAGCGCCAGCGCCAGGATCAGGTAATACAAAAAAACGTCACCCGATGGTCCGGCGAATATTCCAGATGGAAAAAAAGCTGGCAAAGGTGGCGCCATCGTCGCTATCGGGTTTGAACGGCAAGCCAAAGAAGGTGGGGCGCGGAATCGAATTAACGCCATTGGGGCCACCGGAAAACTCGGTCCAGTTAAGCAGAATCAGCCGGATGATTTCGCCAAAGCCCAGCGTCACGATGGCCAGATAATCACCGCGCAAACGCAGCGTGGGCCAGCCCAGCAACAGACCAAAGCTGGCGGCCAGCAAACCCGCCACCGGCAGCGTCTGCCAGAAACCCCAGCCAAAATGCGTCGACAGCAAGCCATAGCTATAAGCCCCGACCGCATAGAACGCCACGTAGCCCAGATCCAGCAAACCCGCCAGGCCGACCACCACATTCAGGCCCCAGCCCAACATCACGTAGATCAGCACCGTGGTGGCGGTGTCGATCACGTAACGGTTGCCCGAGAACGCAATCGGCAGCATCACCGCCAGGCCGAGCGCGGCAAAACCAATCCAGGTGAGCCACGGCCGCGCTTTGGCCACGGCGGGTCTGGCTTGTTCGCGCCGCTTTTTGCGCAAACTGAAAATATCAATCAGCCACTGAAAAAAAACAGCCGCCCCACAAACACCACGCCCACAAAACCGGCCAGCAACGGCCAGCGCGTAATCACCGCCAGCGCGCCGCCACATCGGCAGTGGCCAGGCCCAGCATCGGCACGCCCAGCACCAGCGCGATCAAGGCGGCGCCAACGCCATCCTTCAGCCGCTGTGCCGCGCCTTTGGGTTGAGTAATCAAGAGACCCATCAGACTTTCTCCACTTCGGGACGGCCCAGCAGGCCGCTGGGGCAGAACATCAGCACCAGAATCAGGATGACAAAGGTGGCGACGTCTTTATATTCAGGCGACAGATAGGCGCTCCAGAACGATTCGATCATGCCGATGATCAAGCCGCCCAACATCGCGCCCGGCAAAGAACCGATGCCACCGAGCACCGCTGCGGTAAACGCCTTGATGCCGGCTACAAAGCCAATCGAGAAATCGACCACGCCGTAATACACAGTCACCATCACGCCGGCCACCGCAGCCAGCGCCGCGCCCAGCATAAAGGTCAGCGAAATGGTGCGATCGACATTGATACCCAGCAGCGCGGTCATGGTGCGGTCTTGCTCGCAAGCGCGTTGCTGGCGGCCAAACGAAGTGCGCGTAATCAGCGCGGTAAAGCCCACCAGCAGCGCCACCGTCACCAGCACGATCAGGATTTGCGTATAGGCCAGATGCACGGTGTAACCATCGGCGGTAAATAGTTCCAGCGAACCCGGCAGCAGCGTCGGCACCGGTTTGACGCGCGCGCCTTGCGTAATCTGCACCATGTTCTGCAAGAAAATGGACATGCCGATGGCCGAAATCAGCGGGGCCAGTCGGGTGGAATTGCGCAGCGGCCGGTAGGCGGTGCGTTCCACGGTCCAGCCATACACCGAGGTCAGCGCAATCACAATCACCAGCACCAACACCAGCATCAGCGGCACCGAGCTGATGCCCAGCGCGGACAACAAGGTAATAAACGTGACCGCCATAATGGCGCTCACCATATAAACATCGCCATGGGCGAAATTGATCATGCCGATGATGCCGTACACCATCGTATAGCCCAGCGCGATCAAGCCGTAGACTGCGCCCAGCGTCAGCCCGTTGATCAGCTGTTGGATAAATTGGCCCATTCGGGTCACTCCAGTAAGACGTTAAACACGCGATAAAAAAAACGGGGCGGGCCGCCATGGCCCTGCCCCGCTCATGCGCTTACTTCAGCACGTCGTACTGGTTGCCTTTCCATCGGTAAACCACAAAGCCCGGCGACTTCAGATCGCCCTTGGCGTCAAACGACAGCTTGCCAACTACGGTATTGAAAGTGCCACCGGCCAGCGCTTTTTTTTGCAGATCGGTGTACTTGACGGTCTTGGCTTGCGTGGCGGCTTGCTGGAACAACTGGAATGCCGCGTAGGCATACAGCACGTAGCCATCCGGCTCGACCTTGGCGTCGCGGAAGCGCTTGACCACATCGGCGGCTTCCGGGTTTTTGCGCGAATCCGGCGCAAAGGTAAACATCACGGCATCGGCATTGCCACCCGAAGCGCCCACGATTTCGTTGTTGGACAGCGTATCGCCACCCAGCACCTGCAGCTTCAGGCCCGCTTGCTGCGCCTGGCGCAAGATCAGCGCCACTTCGGTGTGATAGCCGCCGTAGGCCATCACTTCAACGCCAGCGGCTTTCAGCTTGGACACCAGACCGGAATAGTCTTTCTCGCCCGCAGTAATCGATTCGCGCAGCACCGGCTTCTTGCTGCCCATGCCTTCGGCGATCTCATCGGCCAGGCCCTTGCCGTAGGCGCTCTTGTCATCCACCACCGCAATCTTCTTGTTGGCGAACTTGCTGGCGAGGAATTTGCCGCCGATTTCGCCTTGCTGGTCATCACGGCCCATGATGCGGAAGATGTTCTTCAGGCCGCGCTCGGTCACCTTGGGGTTGGTGGACACGGTGGCCATCGGGATTTGCGCTTCGTTGTAGATTTCCGAAGCCGGGATGGTGGAGCTGCTACACCAGTGGCCGTGCATGAATACGATGTGCTTGTTGACCATGGCATTGGCTACCGAAACGGCTTGTTTCGGATCGCACGCGTCATCGCCAATTTCCAGCTTCAGTTTCTGGCCCAGCACGCCGCCTTTGGCGTTGATATCCGCAATCGCCATTTCGGCGCCTTTGCGGATTTGCTCACCGGCGGAGGCATATTCGCCGGTCATCGGGCCTGCAATTGCAACTTCATAATCGGCAAAGGCCGATGCGCTCATCAGGGTTAACAGGCTGGCCGCTACAGGCAGCAGTTTCTTCATTGCGGTTTTCACTTTGCCGATCTCCATTTTTTTGTTACGCGGTTTAATTACGATCAAGTTTGCAAGGCAAGGACAGATCTGAATGCGCACGGATATTCTCGTCAAAAAAATCCACGCGTATTCGGGCCCGAAGGGCGCACCGACGCCGCCGCGCGTTAGCACAGCCAAAGCCGGTCCACCCGCCTGATCATGGCGGCAGCCATCATCAGGACAACTTTTTTTATTGGCGCTTTGCGGGCAATGCCAATAAATCCGGTTTATCAGAATCAGTTAATAAACCGGTCTATGCAGATTTTGTGTTTAAACGCTGTTCTATATGGCTGGTGTAACTGTGCACGCGACTTTTTTTATTCGGCGGCTTTATCCGTGCCATTGTTTTGCAGATGGCTCAAGGACAAAGACGCCGATTCTTTGACTTCTTCCATCACGGTATAACTGTGGGTCACCCGGATACCGGGGATATTGCTAAGTACCTTGCCGAGGAATGAGCGATAAGACGCCATATCCGGTACGCGTATCTTTAACAGGTAGTCAAAGCCGCCGGCCACCATAAAGCACTCCTGGATCTCAGGAATGCCTTGTACTGCGTCTCTGAAGGCTTCAAAGACGCTTTCAGAAGTCCGTTCCAACGACACTTCAATAAAAAACCAGCAAGCCCAGCCCGACCTTGTCGGCCGAGAGCAGTGCGTTGTAATGCTTGATCACACCGGCTTGTTCCAGCGAGCGCACCCGTTCCAGACAGGGGGTGGTGCTCAGGCCAACATGTTTGGCCAGGGCCACATTGGTCATGCGGCCGTTCTGTTGCAGGGCCTCAAGAATTGCCAGGTCTATCTGATCCAGTTTCATGCGTACGCCTTGCCGTGAATAAAGGTCTGACCACGTGGTCAAACCGGCCCTGGTGTTCACTGCACATCTGGCCGCCGGAACATTTGATCGTCCCGCAGAACGGCGCTGAACCATGCACACTTTCTGTCAAACAACCTTAACCCAGGACAATATTCTGTGATGTAAGTGTTTTCCAGCATAAGTCATCAGCTATGCCGAGCGCCTTCATGCAAGAACGATGCCAGCCAGCAAACACGGGGGTTTGCCGCGCTTTTCTGGCGTGGCAAACGGGCAGCAACAGCTTTACGACGCGGTAACAGGAGTGTGGCGCGCATGCACCAGGGATGATCCGAGCACCCCCGCCAGCAGCAAGACCATGGCGAGGACTTCTAAGGGATGCGGCCAACGGGCCTCATAGATAAAGCCGTACAGCAAGGCAAACACGGTCTCGAACACAATCAGCTGGCCACCCAGGGTGATCGGCAAACGGCGGGTGGCCGCGTTCCACAAGCTGGTGCCCACCACGGAAGGAAAGATCGCCACCAAAGTCATCAGTAGCAGAAAGTACGCCCAGTTTCGGGGCACGGTATGCGCCACACTGGGCCAGCACAGCAGGCCCAGCGCCACCAGCGCCGCCAGCGCGCCGGTCATGACCCCGGTTAACACCGACCAGTCGTGGCTACTCCACTGCGGATTGCGCATCAGATAACGCGCGTTGCCCAGCGCGTAGGCACTCCAGCTGAACAAGGCCACTGCAGCGGCCAGCAAACCCAGCAGCTTTTGCCACAACGTGCCCGCCGCATCGCCGCTGCCGCCAGCACATCCGCCCCGGTACACAGCACACCCAGCACGATGGCGAGCAAAGGCAGAGCAAGCGGCGCAAGGGGATCTCGCCGTGGCCCAATGAGCCCACCACCGCCACCACCACCGGCAACATCCCCACCACCAGCGAGGTGGGCGCGATGCCGATCAATTGCACGCCCGCCGCCAGGCTAACGTAATACACCAGGTTGCCCAATACGCTGAGCCACAGCAGCGCACGATAATCGGCGCCGGTCAGCCGCCGCAGATAGCTGCGCGCGCGCGGCAGCACCAGCAGCAGCGACACCATGCCATACAGCACGTAGCGTCCAGCCATCTGTTCCAGTGGCGTAAAGCCGGGCAGCAGTTGCGGCACCAGAAATACCATGCCCCATACCGCGCCCGTGAGCGCCCCCAATCCGATGCCTTGCCACATGCCAGCTACCACGATTTAGTCGAATGGCGATGTTGCCAGCAAGGCCGCGCTACATGATGTCAGGGACATCCCTGGCTGCGCCCGACGCTGAGAACCGATTGGTCAGCGCCAACAAGTGTGCCGTTCACGCGACACCTGCTACCGCCTGTAGCTGCGCGCTGGCGTTGAAGCAGGCCGCCGATGCGCTGGATGGCGCATAAACGCTAGCTTGCCTGGCTGGCCGTCGATTGATACAGAACAATACGTTGCGGCGGTTTTGCGTTTGCAGCATTCAGTAGTTGCTGGTTTCTGTGAATGAGTGAAAATAGCCGCCATTCAGTAGCACTTTCTGTTGCTGCCCCCAAAGTAGTACTGCCGAATGCCGCCGCGCATTCCGTTAACGACAACATCAGGAGTAGTCCCATCAAGTCCGGTCCGCTTGTTGTCATTGCCTTGCGCCTGGGTGTGTAAGCCACCATGAAACTGTATGCGCCCCGCGCACAAGTTCTGGCGTTACGTGCCGAGACGCTCGCTGCCAAAGAGCCCGCCCCGGCGGCGCTGCTGGAGCTGGCCTGGCACGTCCGGCAAGAAGAGCCACAACTGGCGTTGCGGCTGCTTACCCAGCTGGAGCACGTCCTGCACCAGGCCTACGATCCGGCGCAGTCGAACCAGCACGCCCGCATCGCGCTGATCCGCGCCGAACTGGCATGGCTGACCGCAGACTTTGCCGAAGCCGAATATCAATTAACCGTTGCGGCCGCGGGCTTTGTGGCGGCCGAAGACGAAGAAGGCCAGGGCGACACCTGGCTGCTGACCTCACGCCTGGCGCATGACCAGTCGCAATTTGAACGGCGCGAACACGCGTTAGCGCAAGCACAGCGTTATTACCAGCGCGCGCGCGAACCGTATCGGGTACTGGCCTGCGAAGTGTGGCAGGCGGTGGACCAGTGCTTTAGCGGCAATGCCGTGGCGCTGGCCTGTGCCAGCCAGGCGGCATGGCAACATTATCCAGACGACCCCGGCCTGAGCGGCCTGCTCTATTACGCTCGCGCGCAATTTCATTTTTTTGTCCGGCGATTATGTCGAAGCGCATCTAGCGTTTGAAGAAGGTGAGCGCGAGCTGCAAAACGCCGGCTTGATGCGCATGATGATCAGCTGCGTGGTTAACGCGGGCGGCAGCATGGGCAATCTGGGCGACTTTGAAACCCAGGCCTTGTGCGTTGAACGCGCCCTCACCCATTCGCGGCCTCGCGGCTGGCCGCAAGCCATGGGCGGCTGTCTATATAGTCTGGGCGACGTCTATAGCGCGCTCGGCCGCTTTGATGCCGCACGCGCCGCGATGCTGGAAGCGCGGCAATGGCTGATGCCGTTGAACCGCACGCGTATCTTTGTAGCGGTGGTGACCTTTCTGGCGGAAGTAACGCTGCGCCTTGATCTGCCGCAGGAAGCACGCGCCGAATTCGAAGAAGCACAGCAAGCCGCCGAAGAAAGCAATCAACCCGAAATGCTCGGCCGCATCCGCGTGGGCCTGGCCTGTTGTCTATCGGCGCTGGGCCAGGGCGATACCGCGCTGGCCATGGCGTTTGAAGTGGTGGCGGCCAGCGAAGGCGTAGACCACATCACCAATCAGCTGGCGCGTATGGCCGTGGCGCGCATCCTGGTACAAAACCCGCAATTGCCCGGCCCGGCTGCGATGTCCGCGCCCACGCCTGCACTGCATTATCTGGATGAGCTCTGGCAAACCCAATGCCATGTGCCGCAATGGTCGCCAGAAGATGATTTGCTGCAGATTTACGCACAAGCGTGGGAACAAGCGGGCAATGTGGTCGAATCGTTGCGGTATGAACGCATGCGCATTGCCGCGCTGAACGAAGAAAACACACGCCGCGCCACGCGCCAGATTGCCGCCACCTCCGCCCGCCATGAAGCCGAAAGCGCGCGCATCGAAGCCGAACATCAGCGCCAGTTGCTGGCAACCGAACGCAAGCGTCTGGGCATACTGGAAAGTCTGGGCCGCATTGGCCAGGAAATTACCGCCACACTCGATCCGCAAGATATTTTCGATACGCTGGCACGCCATGCCGGCGCCATGCTTGATGTAGCGGGCCTGCGCGTCTGGTTGCTGCAGGGCGATACGCTGGTGCCAACCTACACGCTGGAAGACGGGGTGGCAGTGCTGGGGCGCGATGTGCCGCTGGATGACCCCTCCGCCAACAGCGCGCGTGCTGCGCGTGAAGGCCACGAAATCCTGGTCGAGACCGAACCCGGCCAGGTCAGCGCCACGCATATCCCGGCACGCGCCATATGTATTGCAGTCTGTTCGGTCCCTTGATGGTGGGCACGCGTTTGCTTGGCGTGTTGTCTATCCAGTCAGCGCGGCCGCATGCCTATGGCGAACTGGAACGGCTGGTTTTTTCGCAATATCGCCGCCTACAGCGCCATCGCGCTGGGCAATGCGCTTAACTACCGCATGCTGAGCGCGTCGCATCACAAGCTGGTCGAGGCGCAGGCCGAACTGGAACGCCACGCCAGCCTCGACGCGCTGACCGGCCTGCACAACCGCCGCCATCTGATGCTGACGGCAGCCGAACAGATCGAACATGCGCGCCACGCCAGCCAGTCGCTGGCGGTGCTGATGGTGGATATCGACCACTTCAAGCCGATTAACGATACCTACGGCCACGCCGCGGGCGACGAAGCCTTGCGGGTGACGGCCGATGTGTTGCGCAGCTGTGTGCGGCCCGGCGATATCGTGGCGCGCTTTGGTGGTGAAGAAATTGTGGTGCTGCTGCCCGACACGTCCGCCGCCCTGGCGCGCAATGTGGCCGAACGGGTGCGTGTTGCCATCGCCGCCAATACCGTTGAATTTGAACGTGCCCGCTTCAATCTGACCGTGAGCATCGGCGTGGCCACCTGGCAAGCCTATGAGAGCCGGATCGACGATGCGCTGCGCCGCGCGGACCAGGCGCTGTATCACGCCAAGGCGCACGGCCGCAATGTGGTGAAGATGGATCTGATCGCCGCCACCGAAATCGATCATTAAACCCGCCCTACGCCGCTTCGCGCTTGCGACTGACAGCTTGCGCATAGCGAGCGGTGCACTCTATGCGTTATGCGGCGCGGTTTAACGCTGCGATCTTTGCGGCGGGCGGCGCAGGACTGGCCTAACCCCGTAAACGTCCTGGTTGAGCCCGTCAGGCAAGCGCCGCACAATCGTTGTGCAGATCGGCTATATGGCCAGGCGAATATCGACACGCCACTGCGACTACGGGAAAAAAAAGCATGAGCCGCGAAATCGACCATATTCATGAAGTGTTGCGCAAACTCAAACGCGAAGCGGCGGAAGTCGTCAGCGCGTGGTATGACCCGGGCTCGACGCAATATGAACTGGAACTGGCAGAACTGTTGATTGCCAACAATCTCAACCAGCTTCTGGCCATGCGCGTGGTGGCCCTCGACGTTGCGCGCACGCATCAACACCAGATGGCCGCCACCACCAATGGCACGGCACGGATGGGCTTGTCGCGCACCATCGCGGCGGCCGAAGCGCTGGATCGCGATCTGGAACTGGTGCTGGCCCGCGTCTGAGCCCGAGCACCCTTCCCCCGCTTTACATCACAAAAAAAGGGCGCGGATCTGATCCACGCCCTTTTTTTGTTAGGCACGCGCTGGCGTCGGCCAAGCTCAGGCGGTCAACAAGCCCTGACCGAGGAAATCACCATCCTGCTCACGCCTGGCAGCGCAAAGAAGTAACCGCCGCCGATAGGCTTGATGTATTCCTCCAGCGGCTCGCCGTTCAGGCGCGTTTGCACGGTGACAAAGCCCTTCATCAAATCTGCTTGATACGCCACAAACAGCAGACCCATATCAAACTGCCCCGATTTGGTAATGCCGCGCGAATAGTTATAACCGCGCCGCAGAATCAGGTTCTCTTTGGTCGCATCGGTGCGCGGGTTGGCTAACCGGATATGCGCATCCATCGGGATTTTTTTTGCCATGCGGATCATCGGCAAAGTTGGGTATGTCGTGCTCATTGCGGTGGCCCAGCGGCGCACCATTGGCCTTGTCGCGGCCGATGATCTGTTCTTGCTCGCGCAGCGGCGTGCGATCCCATTGCTCGACCAGATTACGCACCACCCGCACCACCTGATAGCTGCCGCCCACTGTCCACGACGGCTCGGCGGATTGATCGCTAACCCAGACCAACTGATTCATCAGCTGATCATTCTGCGCGTCGATATTGGCCGAGCCATCTTTAAAGCCGAGCAGGTTGCGCACGGTTTCGGTACCCATTTTGCGCAAGGTATGCGGCGGCAAAAAACCCGTCCATCTTCCAACGCACCGCCAGCAAGGCCGGGGTGTGCTTCACGATATCGCGCAACGCGTGGATATTGGTTTCGGCCGTATTGGAGCAGATCTGCAGCAGCAAATCGCCATGACACATATCAGCATCGAGCTGGTCATTGGGGAACTGCGGCATATCGACCAGATGCTTGGGCTTGTGTTCGGCCAGGCCAAAGCGCTGATCAAAAAAAATCGAGGCACCCAGCGACACCGTCATGGTCAGATTGTCGGGATAAATGTTCGGGCCGAGCACGCCGCTGTCCATCGGCGGCATGCGCGGATCATCTTCCGGCGCGCGGCCCCCTTTGGTCAGAAAATCGGCACGCGCGTGATCAGGCGCAATAGACGTTCGAGGCCGGCCTTGTCTTTGGCCAGCACGTCAAAGGCCACCACCAGCGCCGCCGCCGGTTGTGCGGTGACGATGCCCGCTTGATGGTTACCAAAGAACGGCTGCCGCTCTGCGGTGGTATCC
>BBFD01000104.1 GCA_001313065.1 Silvimonas sp. JCM 19000 | reverse complement strand
GCGCGTTTTCGGCCTGAGGATGCGGGTTTTCAATCGGCGGGACATAGGCCGGCGGCGGCGGTTTAACCGGCTGCGGCTTGGGTACCTGCTTTTCGACTACCTTTTCAATCTTGGGAGCGGCGGCGGTGGAGGCGGCGGAGGCGGCTCACTGATAATCGAGACTTCCACCTTTTGCTGAACAGCTTTGACCACGTTCTGCGCAAGTCCGGAGACCAACGCATAGATCAACAGGACGTGAAATATGATCACGCCTACCAACCCAGTGGCCCTTCTGGATTTGGCGTTGTACCCAAATCCTTTCATCGTACTAGCCATGATAAGGCCCAACCTGTGTAGTTCACTGAAAAAAATACCCTCGACAAAACAGCGGCCTGTCAGAGCGAAGGCCTATCAGACAAGCAATATGCATGCCTTGTCACTAAGGGATTTCCAGCAGTCCTAATTCTCACCAAACAGACTTTCCTGAGGGGTAAGCAATCAGAAATTCCAGAAGGCACGCCCGGCACCTGTATTAGCGGGCCGGGCGTGTCAGCTACATTACGAAATTACATTTTGTAGCTGGCTTGCAGGTAGTAAGCGCGGCCGATCGAGTCGGTATAACGCGGATCGTAACCTTGCTGGAACGTCACGTCTTCGTTGGAGTACGGCGGCTTCTTGTCGAACACGTTGCGGATAGAAGCGGTCAACGTCAGGCTCTTCTGCCACACATACGACACCGAGGTGTTCCACAGCGTGTAGGTTGCTACGTCGTGGCTCGGATCTTCGTCGTGGTAGCCAGTCTGGAACGTGGTACCGATGATGGAGCTCCAGTTGTTCTTGGACCACTTCAACTGCGCATTTTGCTTGTAGCGGAAGATCGGCGCGTTGTTGTAGTCAGCGAACGTGCCCACACCGTGGAAGTACTCGCCGCCTTCTTCATGCTGATAGTCAAACTTGTTGATGTACGAACCATCACGCTCAGCGAGAAGTTACCCAGAGCGGATTGCGGGAAGCGATAAGCCACGTTCAAGTCCACACCGCGAATGCTGGTGTTACCCAGGTTCTGGTAGTGGTCGCTGATGTAGTCCAGGCTGCCGTCGGCGTTACGGATAAACAGGTCAGCATACTTGTCGGCGTTGTCGAAAATCGTGTTTTCAGACAGCACGCCAATGGTGTGCTTGATGAAGGTCCAGTAGAAATCGGCGTTCATCGTCAGCGACGGGGTCGGCTCGAGGCCGATACCGAAGGTGATGGTGGACGATTTTTTTCCGGCGTCAGTTGAGTGTTACCACCCAGCTGCTTCATGAACTGCGTATCGCAATCTGCGCCGTTACCGCCGTTAGCCGGCGTACCGCCCGGGCAACGCAGCGGATCGTTCAGCGAGCTGGCCGAGGTGTACGTGGTCTGGTTCGGCATGTACATGTTGTACAGCGAAGGAGCACGGAAACCGGTGCTGGCACCAGCACGGAACAGCAGTTCCTTGGTCGGGGTCCACAGCAGCGAGACTTTCGGGTTGAACGTGTTGCCGACGTCGCTGTAGTGGTCATCACGGATCGCGATGTCAGCAGTCAGCGACTTGAGGATCGGGAACTCCATTTCGGCCGTCAGCGCTTGCACGTTGCGGCTGCCGCTGGTGTCTTGCGAATCTTCCAGACCCGAGCTCAGGGCTTCAGTGGTCAGACCGGTGAACGACGAGCTCAGCTTGTCGTGGCGCGCTTCGCCACCGAACGACACGCTAACCGCGCCAGCCGGCAGGTTGAACAGCTGACGGTTCACGTTGAAGTCGACGCCTGCGGTGGTGTACTTGTCGTCTTCAATACGACCGGTCATGGCCACCGAGCTCCAGCCAGCGCTGCTGGTCGAGAACGGGTTGATGGTGCCGGCGTCAACCGCTTCCTGCAGCAGCGTGCTGCTCAGGTAGCCGCTGGTCAGATCATGGGTCACTTCGTTCTGCGAGTACGAAATGCCGCCACGGTAGTTCCAGCCATAAGCCTCACCGTCGACCGAAGCCAACAGACGTTGGGTGGTGGAAACATACTCATCGCCGCGATCGCCCAACGGTACCGAACGACCGTAGATGTCGATGGTGGAACCATCGAGACCCGCCGGGTAGTTGGGGTTGGTGCCCGACATGGTCAGTGCGCCGGCCAGCGGGGTCGGAGCAACCAGGGTGTCGGTGGTGGTGCGGGTGCCTACGTATTGCAACGAAGCGGAGGTGTCGTCACCGAATTGCTTGGTGCCTTTGGCCGTCCACGTCCATTGCTTCACTTCCGGCTGAATCTGGGTGAACAGCGAAGTCTGCTCGCGGCAGGCACCGGGATTGTTCACGTTGGGGATCAGACCCGTGCCACCTACGCAACCCGGCGCGGAGCTGTTGTACAGCGTGCCGTTGTACAGGTAGTTAGCAGGCGAAGTGCTGTTACTGGTGCCGTTAACCGGCAGGCTCGACATGGCGAAGCCGCGGTCAGTGGTCATCACTTGCTGGGTTTTCTGGAAACCGATCGTGCCGTAAACGTTCCAGCCGTCGTCGGCCAGGCTGCCCTTACCGGCAGTGATCGAGAACTCGCCTTGCTTGCCCATGGCGTGCTGCGGCAGCAGGCCGCTGGCTTCCAGGGTCACACCCGTAACCGCTTTTTTTGGTTACGAAGTTGATAACGCCGCCGATCGCATCGGTACCGTAAATGGCGGAAGCGCCATCACGCAGGATATCGATATGGTCGATGGTGGAAAGCGGGATTGCGTTCAGGTCAACCGACGTGCCGTCGATTGCCTGGTTGGCCAGACGGCGACCGTCCAGCAGTACCAGCGTGTATTGCTGACCCAGACCGCGCAAGTCAGCGAATGCTGCGCCACCGGTGTCCGCACCCACCGCAGTGGTGCTGGTAAACGAAGAGGTGTTGGCGGCAAGGCTTTGCACCACGGATTCCGCGGTGGTGTAACCCTGCTTGGTCAGATCTTCAGTCTTGATCGAAGTCACCGGCAGAGCGCCCTGGTTCTTCAATCGTTTAATGTTGGAACCCGTTACTTCGACGCGTTCTACAGCAGTCGCGTCATCGTCCGCTGCATGTACGGCAGACGCATAAGTCGCACCAATCATGGCAATTGCCACAACCAGTTTCTTTCTTGAGTGAGTCATCACTGCCCCCTGACTTTTGGTAAAAAAATGGAAGCCCATTAATCCTTACAAACGGATCAACAACAGGCTGTTGGCCTGCGTTGCCGGCATTGCCGTTCCGTCTGCCGTGTAAGCGTTGGCATAATTGCAGAATCTTTTGCTACACAACAAAATTAATGCTTGATGACGCTAAACATGTTGCGGATACGGAACACTTGGGCGCCAAAGCCGATACAAAACGGGCTGGTTTTTTACCGTCTAAAAGGTCAGTTTAATGACCATTACCCCTTAATATTCAAATGCTTAACCATGCAACATAGGAACATTTATTTAATGTTGCGCTAGAACAAGGGGCCGAAGATTGCACTTGTATGGTGCGAAATTTATGGCTATTTGGGGGTTGACAATTGCGTTCGCTAATATCTTTTAGACATTTTGTCTGCAACTAAGCAATTCATTTGGCATATAAGATATTACGAATCGTGTTATTAATTGTAAGATTTACGCAAAATAAACTGCAAATGATCGTTTGATTTCTAATAAGACGCACCAAATTAGGACAACATGCCATTTTTGGCAAATTTGTTGCACCATTTTTTGTGCTTTTGTTGCAACAAGACTGACCGACCTGTCAGCTTGTTCAAGCGGGCGGGATTACAAAAGCTTGTACGCGGCAGTTAAATCGTTTCCGGCTGTAACCCAGCGAATCCGTGCTTAATACGGCGGGCGCGAAAACGGTGCGTGCTGACATAAAACGGGGCGATTTTTTGATGTAGCGCCGGTCTGCCGAATACACTCGCCTCGCCCCCCATCTGGATCAAGGTTTTCTCAAATACCTCGCCACACAATGGCGCCGGTCTACGCGGGTAATATCCAGCCTGCCTGCGACATAATCGCTATCTATAATTCGCCGGATACCCCGGCGTGTTCAGGAACAATCCATCATGCAAACCTTTTTTGATCGCTCCGTCCCGCCAGAACGTCGGCCTTACCTCGGTCTCTCTGGGCGTGGTGCGCGCATTGCAGCATCAGGGCCTGAAGGTGGGCTTTGTTAAACCGGTAGCGCAAGACCACGGCGCTGTTGAGCGCTCCACGCACTTTGCACGCGACATCTGCCTGATCGACAGCCCGCAATCGCTTTCCACCGCGCAGGTGATTACGCGCGTGGTGTCGGGGCAGATTGATGAATTGCTCGAAGACATCGTCAGCCTGTGCATGAGCGCGGCCAAGGGCGCCGATGTCTTGATCGTGGAAGGTTTGCATGTGGACGCCGGCACCCCGATTACCGCGCGCCTGAACGACGATATCGCCCGCAGTCTGCAGGCCGAAATCATTCTGGTGGCAAATGCCAGCCAGCCCGGCGCGGCGGCCGAAGCACGCGTGGCTTGTCGGCAGTTGCATAACGAAGGTCGCAATGTTGCCGGGGTTATCTTTAATAAGGCGACGGAAGGTTTTGATGCGGCCTCGGCGCAATACGAGCTCGACGGCGTGCCGCTGTGGGGCGTTATTAAATATGAACCGAGCCTGATGGCGCCGCGCACGCTTGATGTCGCACGTCATCTGGACGCCGAAATCCTGATCGAAGGGGAGCTGGCCACGCGCCGGGTGATGGAAACCGTCATCGCCGCGCGTTCGGTTTCAGAGGTGGTGGAACGGCTCAAGCCCGGCGCATTGGTCATCAGCGCGGGCGACCGCGACGACATCATGCTGGCCACCGCTCTGGCGGCCAGCAACGGCATCCCGCTGGCCGGTTTGCTGCTGACACATTCCAGCGCGCCCGATCCGCGCGTGCTGAGCCTGGCGCAACTGGCGCTCAATAGCGGCATCCCGGTGCTGCGTACCAACACCGATAGCTACAACACCGCCGCGCGCATTACGCTGGTGCCGCCCGCCGTGGCGGCAGATGACCATGAGCGAATGAATGCCGTGCTCGATACCGTGGCGGAACAACTCGATACCACGCGCTTGATGGATGCAGTACAACTGCCCGCCACCACGCGCATGTCACCCCCGGCCTTCCGTTATCAATTAATCCAGAAAGCCCGCTCGCAGCCCAAGCGCATCGTGCTGCCCGAAGGCGAAGAGCCACGCACCATCCGCGCCGCCATCATTTGCGAAGAAAAAGGCATTGCGCACTGCGTGCTGTTGGGCAAGCGTGCCACCATCGAGCGGTCGCCGCCGCGCAGGGCGTTACGCTGCCGGCGACGCTGGAAATTCTTGATCCCGAAGCAATCCTGCCGCGCTACGTGCGCCCATGGTCGAACTGCGCAAGAGCAAAGGCCTGACCGAGCCGATGGCGGTAGCGCAACTGAGCGATACCGTTACGCTGGGTACCATGATGCTGGCAGTGGACGAAGTAGACGGCCTGGTCTCCGGCGCCATCCACACCACCGCCAGTACCGTGCGCCCTGCCCTGCAGTTGATCAAAACGGCGCCGGGCTCGTCCATCGTGTCATCGGTGTTTTTTATGCTGATGCCTGATCAGGTTCTGGTATACGGCGATTGCGCCATCAATCCCAACCCCAATGCCACCCAACTGGCCGAAATCGCGCGCCAGAGCGCAGACAGCGCTGCGGCCTTCGGCATTCGCCCAAAGTGGCGATGATCAGCTATTCCACCGGCAAATCCGGCTCGGGGGTGGATGTGGACAAAGTGCGCGAAGCCACCGAACTGGCGCATGAGTTGTATCCGGACCTGGTGCTCGATGGCCCGCTGCAATACGACGCCGCCTCCGTCGCCGACGTCGCCGCGCAAAAAAAAGCCCCCGGCAGCAAGGTGGCCGGCCAGGCCACGGTGTTTATCTTTCCGGATCTGAATACGGGCAACACCACGTACAAGGCGGTACAACGCAGCGCCCATGTGGTCAGCGTCGGCCCGATGTTGCAGGGTTTGCGCAAGCCGGTTAACGATTTGTCACGCGGTGCACTGGTCGATGACATCGTGTTTACCATCGCCCTCACCGCCATCCAGGCCCAAACGGTGGTGCCATCCTGACACGGCTGACGGTTCCATAAGAAAAAAACGGCCAAACACTTGTTTGGCCGTTTTTTTGTCACTTTAGCGCACGCAAATGGTCACATGCCGCAAAAAAGCAGCACAGTTCACGCTGCCACCGTCGCCGCTGCATTGACCACCGCATAGTGATCAAACTGCATGCTGAAGCTGGCGCGGCCCGAGCTCATTGCCCGCAAATGGCCGATATAACCAAACATGGCCTTCAGCGGCACCTCGGCGTGCAGCACCGTGCTGCTGCCGCGGCTGGTCTGCTCGGTCACCTGGCCACGGCGACGGTTGATATCGCCGATGACATCGCCCAGATAATCGGGTGGCGTCACCACTTCTACCGCCATCACCGGCTCCAGCAACTGTGGCCGCGCTTGTTGCTGCGCTTGCCGGAAGGCCGAGAAGCCCGCCAGTTCAAACGCCAGTGGCGACGAATCGTTGGCATGAAAGCGCCCATCAACCAGGGTCACCCGCACATCCACCACCGGAAAACCCGCTACCACGCCGGAACGTGCTGCGCGCTTGACGCCCTGCTCCACGGCCGGGATGAACTCCCGCGGGATCGCGCCACCGGCAATGGCCGAAACAAACACCAGGCCTTCGCCCCGCGGCAGCGTTCCAGCTTCAGCTCAACCTCGGCAAACTGGCCGGGGCCGCCCGATTGCTTCTTGTGCATATAAACCACTTCCGCGGTGGCGCCGACGGTTTCGCGCATTGCCACTTGCGGCTGGCCTATCTGCACATCCACGCGGAAACGCGTGCGCAGTTTTTCCAGCGCCACTTCCAGCTGCAGCTCGCCCATGCCCGACAATATGGTCTGACCGGCTTCGGTGTCCTGGCGCAAACGCAGGCTCGGGTCTTCAGATAACAACGCTTGCAGCCCCTTCAGCATGTTTTGCTGATCCGCCGTCGTGCGCGGTTCTACTGCCACGTCGATCACCGGCTCGGGCGCTTCAATCCGCTCCAACACCAAAGGATGGCCCTGCGCGCTCAACGTATCGCCGGTCACCGTATGCTTTAGCCCGGCAATGGCAACAATCGCGCCGGCCGTGGCTTCGGCTTTCTCGACCTTGCGATCGGCATGCATTTCGTACAGCCGCGCAATCCGTTCGCGCTCGTCGCCATTGCTGACCACGTCGCCGGTTTTGAGCGTGCCACGATAAACCCGCACAAACGTCAGCGCGCCATGATCATCGTGGATTACCTTGAACGCCAAGGCAGCCAACGGCCCTTGCGGATCGGCTTCGATGGGTTCTTCCGCCCGTACCGGCACGTCTTGCGGCGAAGGCAGATACGCCACCACCGCATCCAGCAGCGGCTCCACGCCTTTGTTCTTGAAGGCGGAGCCGGTGACCACAGGCACAAAGGCGCCTGCAATCGTGCCTTTGCGGATGGCCGCACGCAGTTGCGTTACATCAGGCTCAACACCGTCCAGCCACGCGCCCATCAAGGCATCGTCTTGCTCGACCACGGTTTCGATCAGCTTTTCACGCCAGGTTCGGGTTGCCGCCAGCAAGTCATCCGGGATGGGCTTGCGTTCTACCTTGCCCGGCGTGTCGCCAGCCGGCCAGGTCAGCGCCACCTGATCAATCAGATCAACCAGTCCCGAGAACTCGCCTTCGCTACCGATCGGCAATTGCAAAGCCAGCGGCGTCACGCCCAGGCGCTCGCGGATCATGTCCAGCACGCGATAAAAAATCAGCGCCGGTGCGGTCCAGCTTGTTGATAAACGCCATGCGCGGCACGGCATATTTATCGGCCAGACGCCAGTTGGTTTCGGTCTGCGGTTCGACCCCGGCCACGCCATCAAACACCACCACCGCGCCATCGAGCACGCGCAACGAACGGTTCACTTCGATGTTGAAATCGATGTGGCCCGGGGTGTCGATCACGTTGATCTGATGGTCTTGCCAGAACACCGTGGTGGCCGCGCTGTTGATGGTGATGCCGCGTGCTTGTTCTTGCGGATCAAAGTCCATCGTCGCCGCGCCGTCGTGCACCTCACCCACGCGGTGGTTTTCACCGGTGTAATAAAGTATGCGTTCGGTGGTCGTGGTTTTGCCTGCATCCACGTGCGCAATGATGCCGATGTTACGTAGTCTGTCGTTTTCCATGATTTGGTTTATCCAGCAAAAAGCCCCGCAGGGCATGTGCCAAACGGGGCTCTTGAGGCTCATCCGGATGGCACGGGCTGCGGCCGTCCGGAATGCGGCGCGGTCGCGCTATAGATAGCGGTGGCTTGCGCGGGCAGGCGTTACTTGCAACGCGTCGCCCATGGGCCGACCAGAAGAGGCGCGCAAGCTCGCGCTCTTCTGGCCAGAGCAAATAGTGGCGATCAGTTTGTCGTAGGTACGCATTGCCGGATGTCCTGTAATCAACGAGGGTCCCGCTGCCGAGAGCAACGGTTGCGCTAATGATGGTTGGCGCCTGGCCAATTTTCAAGCATTAATTTAGCGATCATTACAAAAATAGCCGACGGCCGACCAACGGTATGTTTCGGGATAGTGCGAGGTGAAGGCGCGCGAGTGCGGCGCGGATCAAGCAGAGAGGGACGGCCCGCCTGGTCGGGCGCGCAGGATCAGGCGGTGGTATTGATCAGCGTGCCGATCATTTCATTGGCCGATTTGACCACTTTGGCCGCTGCGGCAAAGCCGTCCTTGGCTTCGACGCCGCCGATCAGCCGCTGGCCATCGCATCGGTGTCGCCCGTGGTACTGCTGCTGGCCACCTTGCCCGCGCTGCCATTTGCCATGCTTTGGTAGCTTGCATGCCAGCCAGGCCAGAACCGAGTGCAGAAATCGACATGATGGAAATCCCGGGCAGTGGATAAAGGCCGCACGGCGCGGCAAAGCGGATGATACCCAGGTGCGGCCGGGCTGCCGCCCAGGATCTCTCCTGGGCAGAGATCCGATAGGGTGGGTCGCGACCCACCACTCAAAGTGGCATGCCAACATCGCAGCTCGTGGTTATGGCTTTGAAAGGTGGATGCAGACCCACCCTATGCAGCTGCCCGTACAAACACGGTATCCCTGCAACCGGGATCAAACCGCCTGCAAATGCGGCTGCATCCGTAAACGCGCCGTATCTCGCGCCGGTGGCTCGCCATACAAACGCCGATATTCGCGGCTGAATTGCGACGGGCTGTCATACCCCACGGCAAACCCCACCCCGGCGGCATTGCTATCGGCCCCCGCCAACATTTGCCGCGCCATCTGCAAACGGATGCGCTTCTGAAACTGCAGCGGGCTCAGCCGCGTGACCGCCTTGAAATGCCGATGCAGGCTGGACGCGCTCATCATGCTGACTTCGGCCAGCGTTTCGATACTGAAAGGCTGGGCATAGTTGGCGCGGATCCAGCCTATGGCGCGGTTGATCTGTGCAATGCGACTGTCGCGCTGTGCCAACTGGCGCAACGCCGGATTATCCAGCAACAGGCGATACAGGATTTCACGCTCAGCCAGGGGCGCCAGCACGCCGATTTCGGCGGGCCGATCCAGCAAGCGCAGCAGCCGCAGCAGGCTTTCCAGCAAATCGGCATGCATGGGATAAACGCCAAGGCCGATGCCAGAATCAGGCAATTCAACGTCGGGCAAATCCAGCAACAAGCCAGCCAACACGGCGGGGTCCAGCGTCAGGCCTATCGACAGATACGGCTGCTGCGGGCTGCTTCGATGATCTCGCCCGCCACCGGCATATCCACGGTGGTCAGCAGATACTGGCCCGGATGGTATTCAAATTCGACCTCAGCAAAACGCCCGCGCTTACGGCCCTGGATGACCGCCACCAGGCCGGATTGGTACACCGTCTGCACGGGTGGCGTCGGCGCTTCCGCCCGCATCAGGGTCAGGTTGGCAATCGCCGTAGGCGTACGTCGCGCCTGGCCGTGGCGCAGGGCCAGGCGGCGCAAATCTTCAAGAATCTGGTCTGGGGTCATGCGTGTTCTCCTGCCGTGCAGCGTGCCGGTGATGGCCAGCGCATGCAAGCGCCGCGCGGTCAGCCTGGCAGTATTGTGCAAGAGGCTGCCAGTATCTGGCTATCGATCTATCAGCGGCAGCGCGCAACATGGCGGCACTTCAACGCAAGGAGCAATCCCATGAGCAAGATCTGGTTTATTACCGGCGCCAACCGTGGCCTTGGGGCCGAAATCGCCAAAGCGGCACTGGCTGCCGGCGACCGTGTGGTCGGCACTGCGCGTCATCCGGCGCAACTGCATCAAACCCTGGGCGCGAACGCAGACCAGTTGCTGGCGTTGCCGCTCGACGTCACGCAAACCGCAGCGATGGCGGATGCGGTTGCGGCGGCGGTAGCGCGCTTTGGTCGCATCGATGTGTTGGTCAACAACGCGGGCTACGGCCAGTTAGGTGTGTTTGAAGAAATCGACGCCGCGGCCATCCAGCAGCAATTTGCCACCAATGTGTTCGGCCTGATCGAGATGACACGCGCCGTGCTGCCGGTGATGCGCAAACAACGCAGCGGCCATATTTTTAATCTGTCTTCGATTGCTGGCTTGCGCGCACCGCCGGGGGCTTCGATTTATGGCGCGACCAAATGGGCGGTGGAAGGCTTTTCTGAAGTGCTGGCGCTGGAAACCGCACAGTTTGGCATCAAGGTCACCATTATCGAACCGGGCGCTTTCCGCACTGATTTTCTGCATGAGACTTCGGCGCACTACGGCACGCATACCGTGCCCGATTACGCCGAGTTCGCCGCCCAGCTGGCCTGCGGCTATGCCACGCGTAACCACAAGCAACCCGGCGATCCCGTCAAACTAGGCGCAGTGGTGGTGCAACTGGCCAGTGCGGCCACGCCGCCGATGCGTTTTCCGGTCGGCTCGGACGCGGTAAAGATTGCGCAAGACAAGATCGACAGCCGCAGCGCTGAACTCGCGCTCTGGCGCGACCTGGCCGCCAGCACCGACTACCCGGCATAGCGTAGCGCGCGGTGCCCGCGTCTGGCCCCACCCTGCAAAGCCAGTAAAGACGACCCAAAGCGGCTGTTACGCTCACTTTGCGGTGGTTTTCTCTGGCTGGGCCAGGTGGGGCCAGATGCGGGCGCCGCCGTTCGCGCTAGGGCTGCTGCAGATACGTTGCGACTTCTTCTTGCAGCCATTCAGCAAAATGCACTTGCTTGGTGTTTGCCACATCGCGCACCGGCCATACCAGCCAATACGCGTACGGATACGGCACCGTCACCGCGGTCAATTGCACCAGCTCGCCACGCAGCAGCGCATCGGCGACCAGGCTACGGCGTTCCAGCGCGATGCCCTCGCCCATGCGCACGGCACTCAACACGATATTGGAATCATTGGCCGACCAGCCTGCGCGCCGTCAGGCTGCTCGACGCCCGCTTGCTGGCACCAGTTGTCCCACGGTGCATCGTGCTGCGGATGATATTGCTGCTTACCACTTCCGCTGGCGTGGCTGGCAATTGACCGCCGTTAAAGAACGGCGATGCCACTACCAGCAAATCGTCATCAAACAAGGCTTGTTGTTCCAGTTCCGGCCAATGCCCTTGCCCCATGCGGATGCCGACATCAGCCATGCCATGGCGTAAATCCTGTAGCTCCAGGCTGGTCTGAAAGCGCACCCGATAGAACGGATGTCGCTCGCGAAAGCGTCCCATGCGCGGCAACAACCAATGCAATGCAAACGACGGCAGCGTGGCGATCACCAGCTCGGTTTGATGCGGCCGGGCCCGCGCCATGCGGGTGGCCTGCGCCAGGCCCCGCAAATGCACGCGAATATCCAGCGCGTACAAACGCCCTGCTTCGGTCAGCTTCAGCCACGCGCCTCGCGCACAAACAAGGCCACACCCATCAAATCTTCCAGAATGCGGATCTGCTGGCTGACCGCGGAATGCGTTACATGCAGTTCGCGGGCCGCCAGCGTCACCCCGCCAAGGCGGGCCGCGGCTTCAAAACAACGCAGCGCAGTGAGGGGCGGCAATTGGCTCATGTTAGTTTTCCTGACGGATTGCGTTAAACATCGTGGCTAGTGGGGGGTGATGAGTCCGCCTACACTAGCGGCAAGCCATGCTATCTGGCAATGCGCGCCGCAATGGCGGCACGCGCCACCACCAAGACTAACTAACGAGAGCCCTGTCATGAAGTTGATTGGAATGCTGGATTCACCCTATGTGCGCCGCGCCGCCGTCTGCCTGAGCGTGCTGGATGTGCCGTATCAACACGAAGGCGTATCGGTGTTCCGCCATTTTGAGCGGTTTCGCCAGATCAACCCGGTGGTCAAAGCGCCGACGCTGATCCTGGATGACGGCCGCACGCTGATGGATTCCAGTCTGATCATTGATTACGCCATGCGTTGGTCTGGCCACGGTGCCCGACTGATGCCAGACGATGCAGCGGCCAGCGTCGAGGTTTATCGGCTTACCGGCCTGGCGCTGGCGGCCAATGAGAAGACCGTACAGATCGTGTACGAAGAACAATTGCGCCCGGCCGAGAAACAACACGCGCCTTGGCTGGAGCGGGTGAGCTTGCAGTTGGCCGCGGCCTGCGCCGCCCTGGAACAGGCTTTGCAGCAGCGCCCCGCCTTTGACGGCACGCTGGATCTGGCCAGTATCAGCATCGCCACCGCCTGGACTTTTATGCAGCAGATGCAGCCGGATGTGGTGCGCGCGGCAGATTACCCGGCGCTGGCGCAGTTTG
>BBFD01000103.1 GCA_001313065.1 Silvimonas sp. JCM 19000 | reverse complement strand
CCAGCAGCAAAAGCAGCAAGCGCGGCCTGGCCTATGATCTGGCCAGCACGGCCGATCTGGCGGCGTTATCGACCGGAACAAGCTGGTGGTACAACTGGAGCGACCATGCCAACAGCGCCTTGCCCGCCAATGCGCAAACGCAATACGGCATGGAATTTGTGCCGATGCTGTGGAACGACAATTTCAACGATGCGGCCATCGAAACCATGCTGACCGCAAATCCGACAATCAAATATCTGCTGGTGCTCAACGAACCCAATCTGACCGACCAGGCCAATATGACGCCGCAACAAGCCGCCGCGCTGTGGCCGCGTTATGAAGCAATTGCGGCGCACACCGGCGTCAAACTGGTGGGCCCGGCCATGAACTGGGGCACGATGGCGGGTTATGCCGATCCGGTGGTGTGGCTGGATGCGTTCTACGCCGCCTACCGCGCCGCCAACAGCAATCGCGATCCGCGCATCGATTATCTGCCTTTCACTGGTACGACTATGGCCTGGGCAGCCAGCTGGACCGCCTGAGCAAATACGGCAAACCGTTCTGGGTGACCGAATTCGCCAACTGGCATACCGGCGATGGCAGTGCCCAGATCGACAGCGTGGCCAAGCAGGAGGCGCAGATGGCCGATATGGTCCACACGCTGGAAAGCCGTAGCGATGTGTTCCGCTATGCCTGGTTTACCGGGCGCATGAGCAGCGATCCGCATTTTGATTCGCTGCTGGGCGGCAGCGGCCAGCTGACCGATCTGGCAGCCAGTATCTGGCGCAGCCGTGGTAAACCGCCGCGTGCCCGGCGCTTAAACCGCGCCGGGGCCGACTTCCATGCGCGCACTACGCCAGCGGCCAAAGCGGTAATACAACACCGCCATCACCAGCGACATCACTGAGGCGATCGGAAAGCTCCACCAGATCGCCTCGGCGCCGTAATCGCGGCCGAAGTACATCGCCACCGGAATGCGCACCAGCCACATCGAAATAATCAACATCACCAGCGGCGCCATCACCGCGCCGGTGGCGCGCACCACCGAGAACAGCACAAACGTCACGCCAAACAGCACGAACGACCACGCCACCACCAGGTCGATATGGCGCGCAATCTGCAAGGCCTGCGCATCTTGCGGAAAGAACAGCCCCAGCACCGCGCGATCCAGCAACAACAGCAGCGCCACAATCACGCCCGTCATCACAAAGTTGAACCAGACGCCCGCGCGCGTGACCTGCGCCACCCGATCCCAACGTTTGGCCCCTACATTCTGCGCCACCATCGAGCTACACCCCGCGCCCAACGCCATGGCCGGCATCTGGATATAGGTCCATAACTGCGAGGCCACGCCAAACGCCGCCGTCACCACCGAGCCATGCCGGTTAACCAGCGTGATCATGACGATGGCCGAGGAGGAGATGACCAGCATCTGCATGCCCATCGGCAACCCTTTAAGCACCAGCGTGCGCAACACGGCCGGGTCTGGCTTCAGGTAATGCCATTCGCCTTTGCCCGGCAGCAGAAAGTAATGATGCCGTTTGAGATAAACCAGCATGGCAATCAGGCTGAGGCTTTGCGCCAGCAGCGTGGCGGTGGCCGAACCGGCGATGCCCAGTTGCGGAAACGGGCCGACGCCAAAGATCAGCAAGGGATTCAGACCAATATCGAGAAACACCGACAACAGCATGAAATAAAACGGTGTGCGCGAATCGCCCGTGCCGCGCAGCGTCATCATCAGCACGTTGTACAAATACATGAAGGGCACGGCCACAAAGATGACGCGCAGATAGGCGATGGCCAGCGGCGCGGCGTCGGCGGGGGTATCCATGGCGCGCAGGATATGCGGGGTAAACACATAGCCGATCACCGCCATCAGCGTGGAGAGCAAGGCAAAGAAGCTGTAGCTGGTGCCCGCCACGCGTTTGGCGCGCGCGGTGTCTTTGGCGCCCACCGCCTGGCCGACAAGTATGGTGTTGGCCATGCTGAGACCGAATACAATGCCGAGCAGAAAAAAAACAGGATCAGGTTAGCGTTGGATGCGGCGGTGAGCGCGGCCTCGCCCAGATAATGGCCGATCCACATCGCGTTGATCGACGCGTTGAGCGATTGCAGTACATTGCTGCCCAGCACCGGCAGTGAAAACAGAAACAGCGTGCGCGCCACCGGGCCGCTGGTTAAATCCATGCGCTTTTTTGCTCATGACCATCCCATCAATCCAAACAGGTTTGTGCACTATGGCTGGCGTTGCCCGAAACGCAACCGACATTTGCGCGGTAACCGGTTCCGCCCTCGCAGCGGACGGCCAGAGCGCGCCCGCCGCGGCCGCATGGTGCGTGTATATGTTGGCGTGTCGCAATGGCAGCCTTTATACCGGCATCAGCAACGATGTGCTGGCGCGTTATGCCGCGCATTGCAGTGGCAAGGGCGCGCGCTACACGCGGGCGCATCCGCCACAGCAATTGCTGGCGGTATTGCGCTGCGCCAATCGCAGCGAAGCCAGCAAGCTGGAAGCGCAAATCAAGAAGCTGAAACGGCCAGCCAAACTGGCGTGGTGCGTGCAAAAACGCGTGGACGCCGGTCGCCTGAAGCGCCGCCACTAAACCCACGCGGCAGGCCAGCCCGGCGCGTACGCGGTATCATGGCGGCCTTGTTTTAAAACGCCTTTGAGAACCGCCCGCCATGTCCGCCCCCGAAATCCGCCCCGGCCAGTCAGTCGAACTGCTGCAACAACTGCATATCCTGACGCGCGACGGCAAGCTTAACCAGGACAGCCGCCGCAAGCTGAAGCAGATCTACCATCTGTTCAACTTTATTGAGCCGCTGCTGAAAGACGTGCTGCAACAGCACGAGGCCGTGACGCTGGTGGACCACGGCGCGGGCAAAAAAAACTACCTCGGTTTTATTTTGTATGACCTGTTCTTCAAGGCGCAAAGTGGCGGCCACATCTATGGCATCGAAACGCGCGAAGAACTGGTGCAGGGCTCGCGCGAACTGGCGCAGCGGCTGGGCTTTGAGCGCATGTCGTTTCTGCATGAGACGGTGGAGCAATCGATCAACTCGACCGCCCTGCCCGCGCAGATTGACGTGGTGACCGCGCTGCATGCCTGCGACACCGCCACCGATGATGCGATCCGCTTTGCGCTGGAAAAAACGCGCGCCATATCGTGCTGGTGCCGTGCTGCCAGGCCGAAGTGGCGACGTTTTTTTTGCGCAAGCTGAAGAACCAATCGTTTGGCAAAACCGCGCTGTCGGAAATCTGGCGCCACCCGGTGCATACGCGCGAGTTTGGTAGCCAGATCACCAATGTGCTGCGCTGCTTGCTGCTGGAAGCGCATGGCTACCAGGTGACGGTGACCGAACTGGTGGGCTGGGAACATTCGATGAAAAAACGAACTGATCATCGCCACCCAGTCCGGCCAACGCCCACGCAACGCACGCCAACGCGCCGAGGCGATTCTGGAAGAGCTGAATCTGGATGAGATGCGCTACCGGTTTGTGTATTGATTCGCGATAGGCGCCCGGACGCTCTTATAGGGTGGGTCGTGACCCACCAATCAAAGTGGTTTGCCGAACGCACGGCAGGTGGCTTGCGGCTTTGAATGGTGGGTCTTGACCCACCCTATGCGTCGCGGCGCAGCCAGCTTAGTGCGCCATCACCGGCGGCGCGGCCGGTGGCAAAGCAGGCGGTTAGCAGATAGCCGCCGGTGGGGGCTTCCCAGTCCAGCATCTCGCCTGCGACAAAGACGCCCGGCGCGGCGTGCAGCATTAGATGCTCATCCACAGCGTCCAGCGCCACGCCACCTGCGGTGCTGATCGCCTCGTCCAATGGCCGCGTGCCGGTCAGCGTCAGCGGCAGTGCCTTGATTGCCCGTGCCACCTGGTCCATATCGTGCATCTGCTCACGACTGAGCACTTCCCACAGCAGCGCGGTCTTTACGCCAGTCAGCCCGGTTTTGCTCTGCAAATGCGCGGCGACGCTTTTTTGCTCCACGTGGAACAGTCAGCTCTTGTTGCACGCGTTCCAGACTACGGCCCGGTAGCAAATCGACCTCGATGGTGGCCTGGCCGGTGGCGTTGATCTGCTCGCGGATCGCGCGCGAAAACGCATAAATCAGGCTGCCTTCCACGCCATGTTCGGTGATCACAAACTCGCCTTGCTTGTAATGCCGCACGCCATCCAGCCCGGTATGCGCCAGCGCCACGGTTTTTTAGCGGATGGCCGCCAAACTTGTCGCGCAGGATTTTGCTCCAGCCAACTTCAAAACCGCTGTTGGCGGGCTGAAGCGGCGTAATCGCCACACCGCGTTGCTGCAGCAACGGCAGCCATGCGCCATCCGAACCTAGCCGCGACCAGCTGGCGCCGCCCAAAGCCAGCACCACGCGTCGGCCTGCACATTCATCTCGCCGTCCGGGCTGGCGATGCGCAAGCTGCCGTCCTCAGCCCAACCCAACCAGCGATGCCGCGCATGCAAATTAACCCCCGCCTGGCGCAAGCGCTGCAACCATGCGCGCAGCAAGGGCGCGGCTTTCATCTCGCGCGGAAACACACGGCCGGAGGTGCCGACAAAGGTTTCGATACCTAACTCATGAATCCACGCGCGCAATGCGTCTGGCGGAAACGCCGCAATCAGCGGCTGCAGCCAGCTATGCTGCGCGCCATAACGCTGCAGAAACGGCTCGATCGGCTCGGAGTGGGTGATATTCATGCCGCCCACGCCAGCCAGCAGAAACTTGCGCCCCACCGACGGCATCGCGTCGTACACGTCCACCTGCACGCCGCCAGCGGCCAGGCGCTCGGCCGCCATCAAACCCGCCGGGCCACCCCCGATCACGGCAACGCGACGCGGGCTAACAACAGTGGGGACGGATGGGGTCATGGTGAGGCCTGCGGCAAGTAAACCCGGCATTCTACCCGCAGCGCCCTCGCCAGACGCGGGCGCTGCCACTACACTGGCGACCTTTTGCGCCGCACGGACAGACCATGGCACTCAAAGCCACCATTTACAAAGCCGACCTCAATATCAGTGACATGGACCGTGGCTACTACGCCAGCCATAACCTGACCATCGCGCGCCATCCTTCCGAGACCGACGAGCGCATGATGCTGCGCGTGCTGGCCTTTGCCTGCCATGCCAGCGAAACCCTGGCCTTTGGCCGTGGCATCAGCGACGAAGACGACGCCGCGCTCTGGCAAAAAAAATCGCTGATCGATGAAGTGGAACTGTGGATTGATCTGGGCCTGCCCGATGACAAGCGCATCCGCAAACTCAGCCAGCGCAGCCAGCAAGCGTGGATTTACGCCTATGGCAGCGGCAAGACCGCCGAGATGTGGTTTGAGGCCAACCGCGCCACCATTCAGCGTTTTGATAATCTGCATGTGGTGCACGTCTCGGGCGACACCATGGCGGGCCTGGCGGCGATGGCCGAGCGCACGATGCAATTGCAATGCACCATCCAGGATGCCGAGGTGTGGCTGTCGGACGACAAAACCAATCTGCACATCAGCTGGAACGTCCTCAAATAAGCGTATTGGCTGCAATACGCGGCCCGTAATGTGTTTGAATCGGCACATTGCGGGTTAAGCCTGATGCCGCGCGTCCAGGCGCGCGCTCAAGATCAAAAGCCCGCCCGCCAGGACGCGCTGCCATGTCGCCATCCGATTCTGCCCCGCTCAGCCCTGCCGCCAGCCTGGCGCGCACGATACTTGATGGCTTTGATTGCCACTATCGTTTGTTCCGCGATTGCAGCCGGCTGGCCCAGGCCAATTTTGAGGCGGGCAAGGTGCATGCCCAGCGCGATGCGGTGCGCGACCGCATTACTTTTTTTATGATCGACGCGTGACCGAAACCATCGCGCGCATCCAGCAAGACTTTGATATTGCAACGCTGCCAGAAACGGTATGGGCGCAAACCAAAGCCGCTTATGTCGGCTTGCTGATCAACCATAAACAACCGGAACTGGCCGAGACGTTTTTTTAATTCGGTGTGTTGCCACATCCTGCATCGCAATTACTTTCACAACGACTTCATTTTTTTTATCGCCCGGCCGTCTCGACTGAATATATCGAAGAGAGCGAACCGCCGGCCTATCGTACCTATTACCCCACACGCAGCTGGCTGGAAGATTCGATTGAGCAAATGCTGCTCGACTTCAAATTCAATCTGCCGTTTGAAGATCTCAAGCGCGATGTGCGTTACATCTTGCGCGCCGTCCACGCGCATATCGGCCATTGGCCCAAGCTGGCGTTCAATGCGCAAATCCAGGTGGTGGCATCGGCGTTTTATCGCGGCAAAGCGGCTTATCTGATTGGGCGGGCGATTAATGGCGATGTCGAAATTCCGTTTGCGCTACCGTTATATCGCAATGACGCAGGCCAACTGTATATCGACGCGGCGCTGTTCAATGCCGACCATATCCGCCATCTGTTTTCTTTATCGCGCGCCTATTTTCTGGTGGATATGGAAGTGCCTTCGGCCACGGTGCAGTTTTTTTTGCATGAGCTGATTCCGGAAACCTCACGCGCCGAGCTCTACACCATCCTCGGCCTGGGCAAGCAGGGTAAAACCATGTTTTACCGGGAGTTGTTCCACCATCTGCGCCATTCCACCGACCGCTTTACCGCCGCGCCGGGCATCAAGGCATGGTGATGATCGTGTTTACGCTGCCGTCGTTTCCGTTTGTCTTCAAAGTCATCAAAGACGTGATTGCGCCGCCCAAAGAAGTGGATCGCGCTTTGGTGCGCGCCAAATACCAGATGGTTAAACAGCACGACCGCGTTGGCCGCATGGCCGATTCGTGGGAATTCTCGGATGTGGCTTTGCCGCGTGCGCGCTGCGACGACGCGCTGATCGATGAATTACGGCGGCTGGCGCCATCAATGCTGGAAGAGGATGGCGATACCGTGGTGATCCGCCATTTATATATCGAGCGCCGCATGGTGCCGCTGAATATGCTGCTCGATCTGCATCGCGGCCCGGTGGTGGAAGAGGCCATCCGCGATTACGGCAATGCGCTGCGCGAACTGGCCATCGCCAATATCTTTCCTGGCGACATGCTGTTTAAAAAACTTTGGTTCCACCCGTGCCGGCCGCATCGTTTTCTATGATTACGACGAAATCGAATATATGACCGATTGCGATTTCCGTCGTATTCCTGCGCCGATTGCACCCGAATACGAACTGAGTGGCGAGGCCTGGTACACCGGCATAAAAACGAGGTGTATCCGGAAGAATTCGGCACGTTTTTTTATTAACGCGGCCAGATATTCGCGCCGCGTTTCTGCAATATCACGCCGACTTGCTCGACCCGGCGTTCTGGCGCAACACGCGTGAACGCATCAAGGCAGGCATCGTTGAGGATTTCTTTCCGTACCCGCAATCGCTGCGCTTTGGCCAGCGCTTTGCCAAGCCAGTGGCAGCGGACACGGTCACTTAATAATGCGGCGGTACTTCTTGCGCCGGGCTGCCGCGCTGGGTGTTTTCCATCGCGCGCAAATAGCCCGCCAGTTCGCGCACTTCCTGCTGCAAGCGGCTGATCTGCATGGCTTGTTCGGCCACGATGCCATTCAGGGTTTCGAGCAGATCTTCTTGCAGCGCGGTTTTGATTTCGAGCTCGGTGATGCGGCTGTCGTCCATCGGATGGGCTCCTGAGCGTGCATGGTTGGGAGGGCTGGGCGCGCAGTGTACACGCGGTGCGGCGGCCAACAAAAAAATGTCATAATGCGCGCATTCCTCCTTTCGAGAACGCCATGGCCATCCTGATCAGCGGTTCGATCGCTTACGACACCATCATGGTGTTTGAAGATCGCTTTAAAAAACCATTTGCTGCCCGATCAATTGCACATTCTGTCGATCTCGTTTCTGGTGCCGGAAATGCGGCGCGAACTGGGTGGCTGTGCCGGCAATATCGGTTACACGCTGAAGGGCCTGGGCGGCGATCCGCTGGTGGTGGGCACGGTGGGCAGCGACTTTGGCCCCTACGCCAAACGCATGGATACGCTAGGCATTTCGCGCGCAGGCATCCGTGAACTGCCCGAGCAATTTACCGCGCAATGTTTTGTCACCTGCGATCTGGACGACAACCAGATTGCCGCCTTCCACCCGGGCGCGATGAATCTGTCGCATTTTATCCGCACCCAGGATATTGGCGTGCCGGTGGAACTGGGCATCGTCGGCCCCGATGGCAAGCTGGGCATGCAGCGCGCTGCCAGCAACTTAGTGAAATGGCCGTGCCGTTTATCTTTGATCCGGGTCAGGCGCTGCCCTTGTTCTCGGGCGATGAATTGCTCGAAATGATCGAACAAGCCGATTACCTCACCGTGAACGACTACGAAGCCGAAGTGGTCGCGCGCAAGACCGGCGTGGCGCTGGATCAACTGGCGCGCAAAGTCAAAGCGCTGGTGGTGACATTGGGGGGCGAAGGCGCGAGATTCACGCTGATGGCCAGATCTACCGTATTCCGGTGGTGCCTGCGGCGGCGGTGATTGATCCGACCGGGTGCGGCGATGCCTTCCGCGCGGGCTTGTTGTACGGCATCAGCAAAGGCTGGGGCTGGCAAAGCACCGGCCAACTGGCGTCTTTGCTCGGTTCGCTTAAAATTGCGCGGCGCGGGGCACAGAACCATGAAGTCGAGCTGGAAGACATCAAGGCGCGCTACGCGGCAGCATTTGGCGAGCAGTGGCCGGGCTAAAACACCGCTGCGCGAACGGGTCGGGGCCCATCGTCCGCAGACGTGGCCCCAATACGCTATGCCGTTTGCATCAAGCTTGATCCAGATTAAATTTGTTGCGGACAAAGCCGCTTAAGCTGCCCCCGGTCTGACTTACCCAGGGCGGCTCACGTGGCGCTTCCAGAACTGGTTTGTCCGGCGGGCAGTCTGGCCGCGCTGGAACAAGCAATCGAACACGGTGCCGACGCCGTTTACGTCGGCTTTAAAGATCCCACCAATGCCCGCAACTTTGCCGGGCTGAATTTTACCGATGCCCAACTGGCGCGCGGCATTGCGCTGGCCCAGCGCAAAGGCCGCAAGGTACTGATCGCGATCAATACCTATATGCAGGCCGGCCGCGTAGCGCAATGGTATGCCGCGGTCGACCGCGCCGCCGATGCGGGCGCCGATGCGGTCATCCTGGCCGATATGGGTTTGCTGGCTTATGCACACCATCGGCATCCACAACTGCGTTTGCATCTCTCGGTGCAAGGCTCGGCCACCAATGCCGAGGCCATCAATCTGGCGCATCAGCACTTTGGTATCCAGCGCGTGGTGTTGCCGCGCGTGCTCACGCTGGCGCAAGTAGCGCAGGTGGCGCAAAACACGCCAGTACAGATTGAAGTCTTCGGCTTTGGCAGCCTGTGCGTGATGGCCGAAGGCCGCTGCGCATTGTCGTCGTACGCCACTGGCGAATCGCCCAACACCCATGGCGTGTGCTCGCCCGCCAGCCATGTGCAGTGGCTGCAACAACAGGATGTGCTGAGTGCGCGGCTTAACCAGATTCTGATTGATCGCTTTGCCCCGGGCGAAGCGGCCGGTTATCCCACCTTGTGCAAAGGCCGCTTTGATGTCGGCGGCAGCACCTATTACGCGCTGGAAGAGCCGACCAGTCTGAATACCTTGTCGGTCTTGCCCGAATTGCTGCGCATCGGCGTAGCCGCCATCAAGGTTGAAGGCGCCAGCGCAGCCCGGTGTATACGGCGCAAGTAACGCGGGTGCTACGCGCCGCACTGGACGCCGCCGGGCGCCCCGACTATGCGGTTGATCCCGCGTGGGCGGCGCAGCTGACTGCCGTTTCTGAAGGCCACCAGCAAACGCTGGGCGCCTATCACCGACCGTGGCGCTGAGGCTACAGGCATGGAAAACACCATCAATCTATCGCTCGGCCCGCTGCTGTATTACTGGCCGCAAGCCACCATCCAACGTTTCTACGCCGCCGTCAGCACCTGGCCGGTAGAGCGGGTTTATCTGGGCGAAGTCGTGTGCTCGCGCCGCCATGAGATGCGCCTGAATGACTGGCTGGATATCGCCGCCACCCTGCAGGCCGCAGGCAAGACCGTGGTGCTGTCATCGCAGGCCTTGCTGGAATCGGGGGGCGATCTGATTGCGCTACGCAAGCTGGCCAACGCCGGTTTTCTGATCGAAGCCAACGATCCAGGCGCAGTCAAAGTGGCGGCCGATGCCGGTCTGCCGTTTGTAGCCGGGCCGCATCTGAACATTTATTCCGGCGCCACGCTGGATTGGTATGTGGGTCTGGGCGCGTGCCGCTGGGTGCCACCGGTGGAAATCAGCCGCGATACGCTCAATGCCGTACGCGCCGAGAGCCAGCATCTGGTGCCGATCGAACTGTTTGCGCATGGTCATTTGCCGCTGGCGTGGTCAGCGCGCTGCTTTACCGCCCGCCATTACGATCGCAATAAAGATCGCTGCGAATTTGTCTGCCTGGAACATCCGGACGGCATGGTGATGCGCACGCGCGAGCAGCAACCGTTTTTTGCGCCTGAATGGCATCCAGACCCAATCCGCCGCCTGCCACAGTTTGTGGAACCTGTTGCCGCAAATCCGCGCCGCAGGCATCAGCACGCTGCGCATCAGCCGCAGGCGCGCCATACCGGCGAATGGGTGCGGGCCTGGCATGCCGCGCTACAGGGCGTATCGGTGCAACCCGACGTTGCACAGTGGCAACCCGAAGGGCTGGTTAATGGCTACTGGTTTGGCCAGGCCGGCATTACGTGTCAGGAGGCAAACGCATGAACCCCGATTGGCTGTTACCGCTGCGCCGCATCGCGCCGCACTTACCCGAAGCGCCGGCAGGCTTTGTTGTTTGCCAGACGCTGAACCTGGCGGTACGGCGCTTGTGGCCGGACGAAGATTTTATGTGGCTGCAAGGCAAGACTGCGCGGCTGGCGGTGTCGGATCTAGGCTGCGGCGTCACGCTGAGCTACACCGGCGGCCGGTTTATCCACAGCAGCAAAGCCGCTGATGTGACCTTGCGGGCCGAGCTTGCGGCTTTACCGCCATGCTGCGGGGCCAGACTGACCCGGACACGCTGTTCTTTCAGCGCAAACTGCAGATCGAGGGCGACACCGAACTGGGACTGCATCTTAAAAAAACTGGCTGGACACCACTGACCGCAGCGCGCTGGCCAGCATGATGCCGGGGCCGTTGGCGCGCTGGCTGCAACCGTAATAAGCGCTGCATCCGGATCGGTTGTTATAGGGTGGGTCTAGACCCATCCGTCAATGCCATACCCGGACGGCGCAACGCTTTGCTATGCCACCCAGGTAAATACCCACGGCCACTCAACGCAGCGGTATGCCAACCATCGCTGTCCCTGGTGATGGCTTTGCCTGGTGGGTCCAGACCCACCCTATGCATGGCGCAAACAAATCAGGCGCCTTGAGCGCCTGATTTAATTGATCTGCCGCGCGCTTATTTCTTGCGCTCTTTGGCAATCAACTGATCGACCACGGTCAGCACCGTGCCGTCTTCTTTGCCCACCATCGACGGGGCCGTCACGTATTTGCCGTTGATGATAAACATCGGCACGCCATCCACCTGATAGTCCTGCACCATCTTGGCCAGCTTGTTCATTTCTACGCTGCCGCTGAACGAGTTGTACGCCGCCTTGAACTTGTTGACGTCAATACCTTGCTTTTTTAACCCAGTCAAACAGCACGTCGTCCTTGCGCAGTTCCAGGCCATCTTGCTGGATGGCGTTGAACACAGCCTGTTGATACTTGCCCGCGATACCCATGGTGTTCAGCGCGATAAAGATTTTGGCGTGCGCAATGATGTCGTTACGACCTTGCCATACCACGTGGGCGCGGCGGAAGTTAACGTCCTTGGGCAGTTTGGCGGCCCACGCTTCAACGTAAGGCTCGATATGGAAGCAATGCGGGCAGCCGTACCAGAAAAACTCGATCACCTCGATCTTGCCCGGCACCGCCACCGGTTGCGCCGGCGTCAGCAGCTTGTATTCCGTGCCTTCCTTGATATCAGCGTGCGCGGCGACCGACGCCGTGAGCAAACCAACCGCCATAAACATCGCCTTGAGCCAACGGGTCATGCTGGATAGTCCTTTTATTCGTTAGGTCGAAAGTATGCAAAACCGGCACTATGACTGCGCCGTTCTGATTAAATTCCCGCCGCTTATTGTGCCTTGACGTTGGCGCTCTGCACGCCATTGGCCTGCAGTTCGCTGCGCACTTTGTCCATATCTGACACGCTGGTAAACGGGCCGATGCGTACGCGATGCCAGATGCCTTTGTCTTGCGTTTCGACGGTCTGGATGCGGGCCTCGATGCCTAATAACGCCAGTTTGGCTTTCAGGTTGTCCGCATCCTGCTCATTCTGGAAAGCGCCCGCTTGCAGATACGCCCCCTTGGGCGCTTCCACCGTCGTGGGCGGCGTGGCATCGCCGCTGTCTTTGGCTTTGTTGGCAGCGGCCGCTTTGGCTTCGGCCTTGTCCGACATGGCCGGCAGCATCTTGTAAAAGTCGAAGCGTTCGCCCGCGCTGGCGGTGGCCTTGGGCGGCGTTTGCGCCGCGCTGGCCGTTGCGCTCTGGTTGCTGGACGAACCGGACTGCGGCAAAGGCTGCGCGACATCACGGCCTGGCCTTCCGGGCGCAGTACTTCAGGCTGGTTGGGAGCAACCACCGGCGCGCTGGTCACCGCATCAGGCGGCGGGGCCGAGGTTTTGTTCATAAAGGGATTGGTGCCGCGATTGATATAAAACGCCACACCCACTGCCACGGCAACCCCGACCAGCGCACCCAGCACCAGCCCGGTCAGCAAG
>BBFD01000102.1 GCA_001313065.1 Silvimonas sp. JCM 19000 | reverse complement strand
CACCCCGTCGCGCCAATCGGCCCAGCGCGCGGTAATGTCCTGCACCAGCGGATTGCCCGCGCGATACAGATTATCAATCGCGGGCACAAAGCCGCCTTGTTTGGCGTAATCGAGCAGATTGTCGACCGGCGATTGCCCCGGCGCGGGCCGATCAAAATCCGAACCCGTGCGCACCACCGCCAGACGGCTCAGATCCACCCGCCCGGTACTGGCCGCGCGCTTCAGCGCTTCGTAGGTTGCGTTGTCTTCTTGCTGCGTGGTGCAATAGGTGGCTTTGCCGTCGGTGATCTGCTTCGTCCACGCGCGCGCGCGCTCGCCGATCAAATTGCCCGACCACCAGGTATCCCCGGCGAGGGTATCGCACTGGATCACTTTGGGTGGCAGATTGGCCGGCGCTTCAGGATAGCGGGCGCGCGCGGCTTGAGCCTCGGCGCTATCCGCCAGTTTGACGTTGCGCGACAAGGCATAGGCACGCTCGGCCAGCGCGGCATTCAAGGTAAACGCCTCGGTGCGATAATCCAGCGGCGGCTTTTCAGAGGGCGAACGTGTATTGATGCCGAGCATGCCGCTGGGCCAGTCGTCGGGCTTCTCGCGCGCATCCAGCTCCCACTGCATGCCGAAATCCACCAGATATTTAGCCCACGCCGCCGACCCCAAGGTGCCTTGCGCCGGTCGATCCCGGCAATGCCGGCGATCAGAAACCAGGTGCGGCGCAAATCAAAGCGATCTGAAAAGGTCAGCGCCATGACCGAGGCTGCCGCATTGGCGTGGCCCATCCCGGTGGTCAACACGCACACCGCTTGCGCATTGCAGTGCACTTCGGGGTAATCCGGCGACAAGCCCGGCACCGCAATCGCACGCCACGGCCCCAGATGGTCCAGCCACACTTTGCCCTCCGGCCCGAACATCGAAATGATCATGACCTTGACCGGCTGCGCCAGCGTGCTGTGCTGCGTGCTCGGCGTTGCGGCGTGGGCCGCGACTGGCAGCGCGAGCGCCAGCGCGGTGGCAAACAAGGTGGCGCGGAAACGGAATGACGGGAAGGCAGCAGGCATGGCGGATTCGCAGGTCTGGATGAGATGCGAGCATTTAAGCCGTGAAATCGTGGCCTGCCAACTACCACCGCATTTGCGTTCGATCAGATGGATGAGGCAGCGCGCTCAATCCGCCCCGGACATGCCTGGATCGAAGTGCGTATAGACCCGAAACACCGCCGCGTAGAAATCGCTGCGCCGTCAGATTATGCTAACCACATCTCATCTGGACGCCGCTGGAGCCCCCCATGCATCCCGCCAAAGTTGATCGCAACCGTCTGCACGCGCTCACCGACCTGCCCAATGTCGGCCCCGCCGTGGCCGCGGATTTGCGTTTGTTGGGCATCGACACGCCCGAACAATTGCGCGGCCGCGATCCTTATGATCTGTACGACCAACTCTGCAGCGTTACCGCCACCCGCCATGACCCGTGCATGATCGATACGTTTATCGCGGTCACGCGCTTTATGGATGGCGCCGAGCCGCAAGCCTGGTGGGCGTATACGGCCGAGCGCAAGCAGCGTTATGCGGCGTAGCGCTCAACGCACCGTAATGCGATAAGCGGCCCCGTCGGCTTCGATCTCAATGCTGACATCCAGAAATTTCTCAATCACTTGTGCGTTGGTGATCAGATGGCTGGATGCATGCGTGGTGCTTACCGTGCCAGCGCCCGCCAGCGCCAGCGGCAATAACAGCTGGTCGGCCAGATATTCGCCCACTGCGGCATCGCGGCGCAGATAGCTCAGGCGTCTTGCGCCACGCGGTCGGCCACGCGTTCAGCGGCGATGCCTTTTTTCGCCCAGGCCGATGAACAGTTCGGTGACGTTTTCGTGCTGGACGCGCACCAGCACCGCATTGCCTGGCCCCATCCGATCGGACAATTCCTGGTGTACGGCCGTCACCGCGGGCAAACGTGCACGCAGGCAGTCCACCTCGCGCAGCGCAACACTCACCGGCACGCCAGCCACCATGGCCACGGCATTAAGGGCGACGTGCGCGCCACGCGTCGACAAGTCGAGCGGCTGCAAAGCAGGCACCGGCTGCGTATGCGCCACCACCTCACCGCCACCGGCCGGATAAAACCCATGCCGCACCAACTCGATCTGCGTCTGCACGCCCATGCGCTGCAGTAGCGGCAGCCATGCATCAATCAGAAAATCTGCGGGTGGCGCTTTAGGATTATGCGTGCCGCCACTCACGCAAATGCGTGCAGGCGCATCGGCAAACCACAAGGCCGGCAGCACCGTCTGCAGCACCAGCGTGCAACTGCCCGCGCTACCGATGGCAAAGCGATAATCGCCGCCGCGTATCGGGCCAGGCGCAAACGTCAGCGCTTGCGAACCGGGCGTCGCCCCTTCCACCGTTGCCCCACAAATCGCCGCGGCCGCCTGCACTGCGGTGAGATGCTGGCGCAGCAAACCAGGCTTCTGTCGCCCGGCCCGGATCTGGCTGATGCGGATGGGCACAGCGGTAATCATCGATAAAGTGAGCGCGGTACGCAAAATCTGCCCCCCGCCCTCGCCCATGGAGCCATCCAGCTCCAGATATTCAGTTTTTTTGTTGTTGTCATTGCTTTTAGTCCACGCCTTGCGGCGAGTTTTATTGTTTTAGCGCCACGCGCGCGCGAATCGCCGCATTCAGCAACGGCATGGTGCCCAGCGCAGCGCTCACGGTTTGATTATCCAGCAAGCGGCGTACCCGCTCGCTTTCTGTGGTACCGGGCACGATATACACATGCCAGCCTGACGGTCTTTCCCATTGCCGCAGTGCTGTGAGCACGTCAGCATGCAGCGCAGTGTCCGCATTAGCCGCCAACGCTTCCAGCAGCAATAGCAACCTGAACCACGGCGACAACGTCTTGCCCAGCCACCATGCCGCAGGGACATCCCGCGCCGCCAGGCAGACCTCGGCCAGCGCGGAAATCTGTGCGCAATCAAACCCGGCTTCCGCCTCGATCTGGCGCGCCATTGCTCGCCGTACTTTGCGCGCAGGATCAAGCAATGCTTGCCGCGCGATAGCAAAACGCGACTCGCTGGGCTGACTCAAGCGTATGGCCCACGCCGCCAGTCTTATGCCGGGCAGCGGATGGCTGCTGAGTTGCCGCAGAAAATCAGCCGCGACAGGCAAGCCGGCACGGCCCGCTTCGATAAGCCACGCAGCCAGCGCGTGCCCATGCAACTGCGTCGGATCGATGCGCGCATACAGCGCCGCAGGGGTCTGGCCCGCTTGCTGTAAATGCCACAATGCGATGGCGCGCACGCCACCAAAGCGGTCGAGCAGCATGCTCTCCAGCAATGCATCACGTGCAGGACCGTCCAACAACGCGAGCAAACGCCGCATCATCATGCAGCGTGGCCCGGCTGCGGGCAGTGCTTTGGCAACATTGAGCAAGTGCAACTGAACCGGCGCGGAAAAGCTGGCCGCCGCCTGTATCGCCATGCTTTGCACCGACGGGTCGGGGTGGCGCAAGGCCCGGGAGATAACGTCGATGCGCTCATCCGGCGGCAAGCGCTCCAGCAGCAAGGCCGTCAGATAGCGCGCCGACGCCCCCGTGAGCCCACGCAGGCACTGCAACACCGTGTCGCGCCAGATCTCCTTGCATAACATCTGATCGAAGCGCTGCTTGAGGGCGGCATGACTATGCCGTCGCATCGACAGCAAGCGCAGCAATGCAGGCAAGCCGCCTATAACCCATTCGATATCGCAAGCCGTCAGCATGGCGTTGACCACATCTGCCGCCGCATGGCGCACCTGGGGCACCCAGTCATTCAAGCGCAACAAGATTGCGGAGCACGCGGCAGGACTATGCACCTGCGCCAGTTGCTGCACGGCTTCCTGGCGTAAATAGCCGTTGCCGCAGGCACTGACCTCAATCCAGAACGCGGCGGGTACGTCTTGCCCGGCCAGCAACGCATGCAGGTAACGCACGGCATTGGCGCCCACGCCAAACAGCTGATACCAATGCGCCGCCATGTCGACGCCGGCGGGGCACAGCGTAGTGACCCATGTCACCCGGTTTTGCTCGTCCATGCTCAACTCATCCTTTTACACATACCACCTGCCGCAAGGTATGCACCACTTCCACCAGGCTGTTCTGTGCTTGCATCACCGCGTCGATATCCTTGTACGCCATCGGAATTTCATCAATCACATCGCTATCCTTGCGGCATTCAACGTGTTCGGTGGCTTTGATCTGGTCGTCCACGGTAAAGCGCCGTCGGGCTTCGTTACGGCTCATGGTGCGACCTGCGCCGTGGCTGCACGAGCAGAACGCCTCTTCGTTACCCAGCCCGCGCACGATAAAACTTTTGGCGCCCATCGAACCGGGAATGATGCCCAACTGCCCCTTCTGTGCCGACACCGCGCCTTTGCGCGTGACCAGAATCTCGGCGCCGAAGTGCTTTTCTTTCTGCACATAGTTGTGGTGGCAGTTCACCGCTTCCATGCTGGCGTTAAACGGTTTGGTGATCACGCTGCGCGCCGCGTCGATTACGTTCTGCATCATCACGGCGCGGTTACGCCGCGCGTAGTCCTGCGCCCAACCCACGGCCTCGACGTAATCATCAAAGTGCTCGCTGCCTTCTTCGAAATACGCCAGATCCTTATCCGGCAGATTGGCGATGTGCTGGCGCATATCGGCCTGCGCCAGTTCGATAAACAAGTTGCCGATGGCGTTACCTACCCCGCGCGATCCGCTATGCAACATGAACCACACGCGGTCCGCTCATCCAGGCAGACTTCGATAAAGTGGTTACCCGTACCCAGTACCCAGATGCTTGTAGTTGTTGGTGTTCTTCAGGCGCGGATATTTATCGGTAATGCGCTTGAAACCGGGCAACAAATCGGCCCACATACTATCGACGGTTTCGGGCGGCGTGGACCACGCGCCTTTATCACGCGCACCCGGCGTACGTCCGTGCGGCACCGCTTTTTTTTCGATGGCGCTACGCAATCCCGCCAGGTTGTCGGGCAGGTCTTTGGCCGTCAGCGTGGTACAGGCAGCCATCATGCCGCAGCCGATATCCACGCCCACTGCCGCCGGAATGATCGCGCCCTGGGTGGGAATCACGCTGCCGATGGTCGAACCCTTACCCAGGTGGACGTCCGGCATTACCGCGATATGGTCAAAAAATGAACGGCATTTTTTTGAGGTCTGGAACAACTGCTTTTGCGCAGCGTCTTCCACCGGTACGCCATTGGTCCACAGCTTGATGGCTTACCGCCGCTGACTTGCAGCACTTGATAATCGTTGGTGCTCATTGTTTATCTCTCGTTTTAAAGTGGCCTTGGCTGGCCCCGGCCCCGCCGTCCAGAGCAACGACGGGGCCATTCAATGCGTGTTTGCTATTCGTTAGAAAAAGGGTGCGATGACAAAAAATGTTGAAACAGAAAAGCACTGAGCTATCTTGCGCATCGATAAGCCGATGCACTCAGCAGGATTTGAACCCGCCCCTCCCGCGTTGCCGCGGGCGCTCTATCCGATGTAGTTCCAACTGCATTCACCGCAAAACTCAACAAAAAAAAGGATCGGCGACAAAATAAACGAAACGTTGGCGTGTTCTACCGTTGAACTACGGCCCCACAGTGTTGGAGCCGACGGGATTTGAACCCGTATCTCGATCTTCAGAGGATGTAGTTCCGTTCGCATTCGCCGAAAAACCTGGCCGCGCCGCAAGCAGCGCGGATAAAAGAGTGGCACGACAAAACAAGCGAGTCTGCGCGCACCGCAGTGCGGGCTGGATCACCTTCCAGCAAGGTTCGCAGAGGTAGACCCGTCTCCCATTCGTGCCGGATTGCTCAAGCTGCGGCGTCCCCGGCCAGGCGGGTCCGCTTGATGGCTTGGACCCAATGCCCGGCGCCAAAACTGCCCGCCGCAAACTGCGCCACCACATCAAACACCGCGTCGCCAAAGCCGCCCACATTCAGGATGTCCGGGCTGTCTTGCGCTTGCGTGGTGCCGTACGGTTGCATATCGATGCAGATCAAGCGAGCTTGCGGATTGCGGTGTTTGATCTGCTGCCACTGTTGCATGGTCTCGGTGGCGCCATAACGGCGCGCATCGATCCACGATTCGTTATCCGACACCAGGATCACGGTATCGACCATGGCCTTTTCCTTGACCAACTGCACCAACGGGGCCGAACAACGCGTTCCGCCGCCGCCGATTGCAGCCAGTTTTTCGGCATTGCTCAGCACGCTATCGCGGGAATTCAACTGCACCGGCACCACATCCGTTGCAAACGGTAATACGCGCGCTTGTGGGCACTGGCGCAGTACCGCCGCTGCCATCAAGGCCGCAACATCAATGCAACGTACCGCCGTCGTGGCGCCGCGCCGCCCACCGGTGACCGGACTCGACATCGATCCCGAAACGTCCGGGCACACCACCACATTGCCTTGCAGCGCGGGCACATTGCGCAAAGCGATTTCCAGCGCATCCTGCAGCGCATTTTTGATTTGCAGCGGAATCTCATCCCCGGCCATACGCCATGCCGCCAGCAACTGATACGGATAAACCCGCGCTGCCGCAACACGTTCCGCGTCCGCCAGGCGCGCCGCTAGCGCGTCGACCATGCCGGGTTGCGCAAAGACGCCGTGCCGGGCCAGCGTGTTCAGATTCATGCGCAATGCGTGCCAGCCCATACGCTCGGCCAGTTGCGCCCATTGCATGCTGCTCAGCGCCGCGCTGGTCAATAACTGGAACGGCACATTCGGCAATTCCAGCGCGGTATCGGCGCGGAAGGCCAGCAACTGTTGGGTCAGCGGCGGCAGCGCTGCGCGATGACACGGTTGGCCCAAGACCCAGGCAAAAAAAACGCCTCACGCCATGCTTCTTGCGGCTTGGGGTGGACCATCTTGATCACGTCGGCCAGCGAAGGTGCACTGCCGACGCTTGCGCTCAACAACTGCGCTTCGGTGGCACGGTTCAGCCACGCCTGCACTGCCTTCTTGGGACGTGAGCCCAGCGACTTACGCCCGCTGGCCCCGCTGCGCATGATCTGCACAAAGTTGCGCAACATTTTGCCGTTATCGATGACCTGATCGAACACTTGCGCAAACAGCACCGCATCTTTGCGCGACAGCACCGCCAGCAGCAGCGCCGGCATGTCTTTCATATAGCCACGCTGTCGCCCATACACCGCCGCCTGAGCGATAAAGCGCGCATCCAGTTCTGCACACAGCGCCAGCACGTCGGCCAGTTGCAATTCGGCGTGCGCATAGAAGGTTTGATTCAGGCAACCGGTCATGACCAGCTGCGCCAACTGGTGTTCGGGCGAATAGGCATAGGCTGCGGCGGCGGTCTGATTAAGCGTATTGGTCTGCGGCAGTCTGGCGGTCAGCGAGTTGAACAATTGCGGGTTGGCCATTTCAGCACTCACAGCGTTTTCGTTTGATGCCAGCTACTTTGCAATCGGCGTGCCAGGCGTTGCGGCGGAGCCAGATAAAACCCGCTAAGCAAATGTTTTTTTAAAGAATTAATCTTCATCAGCAAACGACAGACCGCCTGCGCGCTAGCCGGTTCTGCAGCGCTTTATATATACTTTGCGCTAGTCATTTATCTTTCTGGATAAACCCATGCGTAAGACCGTCGTGATTGGCTTTATTGGCACCGTGCTCGACCACGCCGGGCGTGGCAGTCAGCGCTGGGAGAAATGGCGGCCCACCATCAGCCTGGGCCAGCAAGAAGATCTGATCGTGCACCGGCTGGAACTGCTGCATGACGAGCGCAGCCGCGGCCTGGCGGAGCGCACCTGCAATGATCTGCGCAGTGTCTCGCCCGAAACCGAAACCCGGCGCGTAGAAATCAATCTGCGTAATCCGTGGGATTTTGAGGAGGTGTACGGCGCACTGCACGATTTTGCGCACGATTACCCCTTCGATACCGAGAACGAGGATTACCTGATCCACATCACCACCGGCACGCACGTGGCACAGATTTGCTGGTTTCTGTTGGCGGAAGCGCGTTATCTGCCGGGCCGTTTGATCCAGACTTCGCCACCGCGCAAAACCGACACCGGTCATGCAGTCGGTAGCTACGCCATCATCGATCTGGATTTGTCGCGCTATAACAAAATCGCGCAGCGTTTCCAGCGCGACGCAGCTGAGACGGTGTCGTTTTTTAAAGTCCGGCATTGCCACGCGCAACGCGCATTTCAATCGGGTGATCGAACAGATTGAGCATGTTGCCGGGCGCTCCAAAGCGCCGATCCTGATGGTGGGGCCAACCGGTGCGGGCAAATCGTTTCTGGCACGCAAAGTGTATGAACTGAAGAAATCACGCCATCAGATCAGCGGCCGCTTTGTGGAAGTCAATTGCGCCACCTTGCGCGGCGATAGTGCAATGTCGGCTTTGTTTGGCCACGTCAGGGGCGCGTTTACCGGCGCACAAAGCGAACGCCCCGGCCTGCTGCGGGCGGCCGACGGCGGTTTGTTGTTTCTGGATGAGATCGGCGAACTGGGCCTGGATGAGCAAGCGATGCTGCTCAAGGCCATCGAAGAAAAGCGCTTCTTTCCGTTTGGTGGGGACCGCGAAGTCGCAAGCGATTTTCAATTGATCGCGGGCACGCACCGCGATTTGCGCCGCTGGGTGGCGGAAGGCAAGTTCCGCGAAGACCTGTATGCGCGCATCAATTTATGGACTTATGACTTGCCGGGCCTGGCCGGACGCACTGAAGATATCGAGCCCAATCTTGATTTTGAATTAGCTCGCTTCGCCCAGGATCAGGGCGAACAAATCCGCTTTAACGTTGAGGCACGGCGGCATTATCTGGAATTTGCCACCTCGGCGCAGGCGCGCTGGTCCGGCAATTTCCGCGAGCTGAGCGCGTCCATTACGCGCATGGCGACACTGGCCCATGCCGGGCGCATTGATACAAGCAATGTAAACCAGGAAATAGCCCGCCTGCAGCGGGGCTGGGATGGCATGCAGACGCAATCGGAACTGGACCGTGTGCTGGGCGAACGCGCGGCTCGGCTGGACCTGTTTGATCGCGCTCAACTCGACACCGTGCTGCGTGTTTGCCGCCAGGCCAGCAGTTTGTCGGAGGCCGGCCGCATGCTGTTTGCCGTATCGCGTGAAGACAAAAAAACAAGCCAACGATGCTGATCGTCTGCGCAAATATCTGGCCCGATTTGACCTGACCTGGGCGGCGCTGCGTGACTGAACGCAGCTTGTTGCCGCCCACATCCGGCGGGCTTGGGCCTCAGGCGGCGATGGTGCGGATGGTCCAGAAATCCGAAGACAAACTGGTGTCGACCATATAGGCATACGGCATCTTGCCGTAACCCTGCTGGCCCCATGCATCGCCCCAGGAATTGCGGAACCAGAAGCTCGAATCGGCATCGTCATAGCCCACCAGCAGCACACAATGCCCGCCTACCACGGTTTCGCTACTGGTCGGCATCGGCACCACGCCGTCTTTGGCCACCGCGGCGGATTCAAAGCTCTCGTACACAGTAAAACCGACCACCACGGGATAGCCCTCTGCCAGGCAACCTTTAATCTGCGCCAGGGTTTGCTGCACGCGCTGGTATTGCACGGCTTTGTACTTGAGCGCGTCGCTATAGGCTGAGTCGGCGGCTTTTCGGCAAACCTGGCGATGTCATACTGCCATTCGGTTTCAGGGCAATCGCCTTGCTTGGCCACGCTCTTGATGCCGTCGCGGATTTGCGCGCCGTTGTCCGACGCCACCGAATGCTCAATCACGCGTTCGTTGTAATAGATAAACAAGCGCGACGGCACAAAGTCATCGGCAAAACCCTGCTTTTTTGCGATCGAACTGGATGGCACCGGCGATGCCATTGGCGGTGCAACTCCCTAACTGGCCCTGGTCGTACACGGCCGGACATTGCGCGCGCAAATCGATATTGGCCGGCAGGGCTTTTAAATGCGCGGCAGGCGCAGCGTAGAAATGATCTCGGTGGTCGGGTAAATCGGGAATCCAACCGTAGCGGGCGGTCTTGAGCATGGGTGCTGTCCTTTTTTTGGGATCAAACAGAAGCATCAGAAAAAAAACGGTGGCAACGGCGGCTGACGATCTGGTTTTGTGCGGGCGTCTGTATTGGACTTAGCACATGCGGCAGCCGCGTGCTGCGCTGCAATGTGCGCAATTTGTATCGCCATGACCCAGGCCACAACCGCACCATGTCGCCGGCGCTGCCAGCGCGGGGCGTGGCATTCATGTCATACCGACGCAAGCGGGCGTGGCCGCGCCGGAAAACCCGTGCTACATTGCGGGCACTTTTTTTTGCTTAACCCTGACCCCCGGAGGAACACACCATGCAACGCTATCTCTCCTCCCTTCGCGGGCTGTAGTCCGGGTTAACGCGCCTTCCGTCTTTTCTTGTAAAGACGCTCCTCCGCATTGCCCCTGGGCTAGCCGCCCGCCGTTCCCGCTTTATCTTTTATTCCTGAACGGACCAAACACTTATGGGCAATGCCATTCAAGATCTGGCAGCCGGTGTCACGCTGTGCGCGACCACCGACACCTGGATCGAAGGCGAAGCAATTCGCCAACTTAAACAAACAGCAACACTCCCCGGCATGCGCCACGTCGCCGGAATGCCGGATCTGCATCCCGGCCGCGGCTATCCGGTCGGCGCGGCTTTTTTTTGCGGTCGGATATATCTATCCCGCCTTGATTGGCGGCGATATCGGCTGCGGCATGGCGCTGTGGCAGACCGATCTTGATACCCGGCTAACGGGCATTAACAAGCTGGTCAAACAACTGGGCAGCATCGACGGCGCGCTGGACGACAGTTGGGCCGAACACATCGCCAGCTATGATCTGGCTGACCGCGATTATCTGGGCGCGCTGGCACCATCGGCAGCGGCAACCATTTTGCCGAAGTGCAAAAAAAACTGGATGCCATTTACGATGCGCAAGCCGTCGCCAGTCTGGGTCTGCGCGCAGATCAATTGCAGTTGCTGGTGCATAGCGGCTCGCGCGGCCTTGGCCAGGCCGTGCTGGAACTGCATTTGCAGGCCCATGGCCACCGCCCTTTGCTGGCGGACAGCGCCGAATGCCGCGCCTATCTACAGCGCCATGATCACGCCTTGCGCTTTGCCGCAGCCAATCGCCAACTCATTGCCTTGCGCATGTTGCGGCGCTGGCGGGCGCACGCCAGCTGCGTGCTCGACGTCGATCACAACCTGGTCACCCCGGCTGTGATTGCAGGCGAGGCGGGCTGGCTGCATCGCAAAGGCGCCACCCCGGCCGATGTTGGGCCGGTGGTGATTCCAGCTCGCGCGGTGATTACAGTTTTCTGGTGCAACCGCTGGCCGATGTCGGCGCGGCCACCTTGTATTCGCTGGCCCATGGCGCCGGGCGCAAATGGGCGCGCAAAGATTGCAAGGGGCGCCTTGAACGCCGTTATTCGGCGGCGCAGTTAACGCGCACCCGGCTCGGCAGTCACGTCATCTGCGCCGACCGCGAGTTGCTGTATGAAGAAGCGCCAGAAGCCTACAAATCGATTGATAGCGTGGTGGATGCGCTGGAAGACGCGGGCTTGCTACGCAAACTGGCGCGGCTGGCACCGGTACTCACCTACAAGACCAACGGGGAGTGCTGCTGATGCTGTTATTGCAACTCTCCGCCGCCCAAGGTCCGGCCGAATGCGAGCTGGCGGTGGTTCATGTGCTAGCCGCGCTCACTGCGCAAGCAAACGCCATCGACGTCCAGATCGATGTACTTGAGCGTACGCCAGGGCGGACGGCGGGCACCTTGAGCTCGGCGCTGCTCAGCCTGGAGGGCTCGGCCGCTGAAGCACTGGCACAAAGCTGGATCGGCTCCATCCGCTGGACCTGCCCGAGCCCGTACCGGCCGGGCCATGCCCGCAAAAACTGGTTTATCGGCATTGCCCGCTGTGCGGCCCCGCCCGCCGCACTGGGCCACGAAATCCGCTTTGAAACCTGCCGTGCTGCGGGCCCCGGTGGTCAACATGTCAACAAAACCGAATCGGCCATCCGCGCCACCCATATCGCCAGCGGGATCAGCGTGCGGGTGCAGACCGAACGCAGCCAGCACGCCAACAAACGACTGGCGCTGGCGCTGATTGCACATCGGCTGGCAGAGCGCGCAGAGGCGGCCGATGCGGCGTTGCGAGCCCAACGGCGGCAAATGCATCTGGCGCTGGAGCGCGGCAATCCGGTCCGCAGTTTTAAAGGAGAACGGTTTATCGAAATAGTCTGAGGCATGACGGCGCGGTGCCTGCGCTAGCGCACCGCGCCCCATTGCCTTATGCGGCGTAATAGCCGGGCTGATCCAGATCGCTGAGCAAATCCGGCCCGCTGGGTTGCCAGTTCAGCACGGCGCGGGTGTGGGCGGCGCTGGCGGCCATATCCATGCTGGCAAAATCGGCGAACCAGCCAAAATGCTCGCGCTCGCGCGATTCAACCGGCAGGCCCAACTGGCGGCCGATGACCTCGGCAATGGCTTTGAACGGCACTGATTCGTCGGCGACGGCGTGGTAGGCCGCTTCGCTCAGACCGGTTTCCAGCGCCAGCCGGTAAACGCGGGCAGCGTCGGTGCGATGCACGCCAGCCCAACGGTTCTGCCCGTCGCCAAGGTAGGCCGACACGCCTTTCTCGCGCGCCAGTTTGATCAGGATGGGCACAAAGCCATGGTCACCCAGGCCATGCACGCTGGCGCAAGCCGTACCGTGGCGGCGCGCACGCCTTGCTCGGCCAGCGCGCGTGCGGCGAATTCCGATTTACGCGCAAACTGCGCGTCCGGCACGTCGGCTTCGGTGGCCAGGCGGCCGGGAGCCAGCC
>BBFD01000101.1 GCA_001313065.1 Silvimonas sp. JCM 19000 | reverse complement strand
CCGTTTTGCACGGCGGCGTCGGCCATGGCTTCGATCATCATGTACACCCACGCAGGCGAAGAACCCGCAACCGCCGAGAACACATCGAACTGGCCTTCGTCGATCCAGACCGCGCGGCCAAAAACTTTCGAACACGGCGCTGACATCAGAGCGGGCCTGATCGGGCAGGGCCGCGCTGCCGCACAAGGCGCTCATCCCGGCGCTAACGCTGGCGGGGGTATTCGGCATGCTGCGCACCACGCGCGTTTGTGTGCCGATACGGGCTTGCACGCGCGCGATCGTATAACCCACCGCCACCGTCACCAGCGTGTGCCGCGCCTGCAGCAAGGGCGCCAGCGCATCCAGCATCGCATCGTAGCCTTGTGGCTTGACCGCCAGCACCAGGTAATCGGCGCGCGCCACCAGCTCTGGCAGGCTGTGCGCTACCTGCAGGGCATACCGCGTTTGCAGATCGCTCAGCTTGCTGGCGGAACGATTAAAACCGTGAATCTGCCAGGCGGGGTGGCTGCTGTGCAAACCGGCGATCATGGCGCTGGCCATGTTGCCGGTGCCGATAAAACCGATGTTCATGCGGAGACTCCCAGGATGTGGAAAACCGCATCTTACCCAGGCCGTCGCCTGGCCGCGCTGCGGGTTTTCCACAGTACGTTCGTTCTATATTCGGCGCGGCTTGCAGCCCGATTTTGTTATCCACGCCCAAGCATGCACAAGCATGTGCACGGGCTGTGGACAAGCCCATCAGAGCGCTGATCCGATAGCGTTTTTTTTGCGCCGCCTGTTTTTTGATCCGCAGGCCATTAGCGGGCGATATGGGCCTGTTTTGCGGGTATTTCCGGCGGCTGGCTGCCTGGCCCGCCGTCGGCCTGGGGAAAACTGACGCTTATCCACCCCGGCGACCGCACAAGGGTGTGCGCGGCCTGTGGATACGCCAGCTAACTGCCTGAAGCGTCAGGCTTAATCGCAGCTGCCTAAATATTGGGCATTCGCCGCGGCTTTCTCACAGGCACGCCCGGTCGGGGTGTGTAGAGGCTGTGGACAAGCGGGCTAACTTACCGGCCGCCTGGGTTTTTTTTGTGCTGCCTGTTTTTTTTAGGCGGACAAGCTGGCCGGATCACGCGTGGCGAACAGCACCCATATGGCTTGGGGGTTTATCCCCGTTTATCCACCACCTTCTTGCAACAAGTCTGTGCGAGGCTTGTGGATAGCCCGGGTAAAGCCTTGTTTGCATAAGGGTTTTAGACACTGCCTAAAACACGGGCAGCGTAAAAGCGGATATAATCGCGGCCATTACACCTTCGCCCCGCAGCGCCACCGAGCGGGGCTTTGCTTTTGCTGGATACCGCCATGACCCTGAAAGCCCCTGAGCTATTGCTCCCCGCCGGCACGCTGGACAAGATGCGCGCCGCCTATGACTACGGCGCTGACGCCGTTTACGCTGGCCAGCCGCGTTACAGCCTGCGTGCGCGCAACAACGAATTCAAGCTGGAACAACTGCAACAAGGCATCGAAGAAGCGCACGCCCGCGGCAAAAAAGCTGTTTGTGGCGTCCAACATCCTGCCGCACAACGCCAAGATCAAAACCTATCTGTCGGATATGGAACCGGTTATCGAAATGAAGCCGGACGCGCTGATCATGGCCGACCCCGGCCTGATCATGATGGTGCGTGAGAAATGGCCCGAAGTGCCGGTGCATCTGTCGGTGCAGGCCAACACGGTGAACTATATGGGCGTCAAGTTCTGGCAGAAGCTGGGCCTGACCCGCATTATCCTGTCGCGCGAACTGTCGCTGGATGAAGTGGCAGAAATCCGCCAGCAATGTCCGGATATGGAAATCGAAGTGTTTGTTCACGGCGCGCTGTGCATTGCGTATTCGGGCCGCTGCTTGCTGTCGGGCTACTTTAACCACCGCGATCCCAACCAGGGCACCTGTACCAACGCCTGCCGCTGGGATTACAAGGTGCATGAAACCAAAGATGATGACGCCGGCGACGTGCAAGTCATCAAGTTTGATTTCAACAAGGCGCTGGAAGAAGCCAACCAGGCGTTCTCGGCCTGTGGCGACGTGCCGCGCCATCCGGAAGCCGACAAGGTTTATCTGATTGAAGAGGCAACCGCCCCGGCGAAATGATGCCGATCATGGAAGATGAACACGGCACCTACATCATGAACTCCAAAGATTTGCGCGCCGTGCAGCACGTCGAGCGCTTGGCGCAGATCGGGGTGGATTCGCTCAAGGTGGAAGGTCGTACCAAGTCGATGTATTACGTGGCACGCACCGCGCAGGTGTATCGCCAGGCAATCGATGATGCAGTGGCGGGGCGGCCGTTTAACCCGTCGCTGCTGGCTGATCTGGATGGCCTGGCTAACCGCGGCTATACCGATGGCTTTTTGCAACGCCATCAAAGCCAGGAAACGCAGAACTACATCAAGGGCCACTCCGAATCCAGCGCAGCCAGTTTGTCGGCGAAGTGGCCAGCATTCGTGACGGTTGGGCCGATATCGAAGTCAAAAAAACCATTTTGAAGTGGGCGACCAGCTGGAAATCATTCATCCCAGCGGCAACCAGATCATCGATCTGACCTCGATGCGCGGCAAAGAAGGCGAGCCGGTGAAAGTGGCGGCAGGCAATGGCGTGAAAGTGTCGATTCCGCTGGACGCGCGCTTTGAGAAGGCCTTGATTGCACGTTTGATGTAATCGACCCTGGCATTACCCCGAACCCGGCCCTGCGCCGGGTTTTTTATGGCCGCGAGTTACAGCCCGCGCCACAGCCTTGCCCGCGGCGGTGACTGCATCGCGCGGGCGCTTTACACTTTGTGTCTGGGCCCCTCGGAGACACATCATGACAAACAGAGCCCGCGACCCGCACGGCGCCGGTATCCAGAATGCAGAATGGTTTCGCCTGACTTATGGCAACAATGCCAGCGCGCAATGCGAAGTCTGTGGCGATGAGCTGGTGCTGCGCGTCGCGCATCCGCCGCATACGGTGACGCACTTTGCACATAAATCCGGCAGCCAATGCAGTTCGATTGAAAGCGCGCGCCGACATTTTCTGGACATTCCCCCCTCAGCCAAAGACCCGCAAAACGGCCGCCGCGTGCGCGAACATTTGCTGGCTAACCTGTACCCCATTTATCTGAAGGCGTTTTCGATTTCAGGGCGCAAGCTGGCATGGGGTGATTTCCAGCGCGCGATTATCGATGCGCAACAACGCGGCCTGTTTGATTACGCCGGGCTGCCGGTGCATTACTTGCCGTATTTGCTGCTATGCATTTATCCGCAGAAATTTCACGACAAAACCACTTACGACACGCGCGATGCTTATTTTGTGTTGCAGAGCGGCCTGAAGCATTTTGACGATCTGTGGAACAAGCCGGATCAGGTGGCGCAAACCTTGTGGAAGGTGTCGCATATCGAGCGCCACGCCACGCGCGATCCCCAAGGCCCGGGTGAGCTGTTTACCGAGCTGGAGGCCATCGCCATCGACGACGCGCCGTTCTATATTCCGCCGTGGCTGGACAAGGCGCATGCCAAGCTGGCGCCGCATCTAGGGCTGTAACCTCGGCCGGCTTTGCCGGTGTTGTCGTCTATCGCACCTTTGCCCGTATCAACACCGCTGCGCGCTGGCCCCGCATCGGGATCAGCGCGTAGCCTTGCGCGGTGCCAAAAAAACAAGAAAGGGGTCTGCAATGAACCGTCCCGTACGACTGGGGTTGATCGGCTGTGGCGTGGCTGCGCGTGAGCTGCATTGGCCCGCCTTGCAACATTGCACTGACGACATCCAGTTGGTGGCCGTGTGCAATCGCACCGCGCAAAAAAGCGCAGCACTTTGCCGCGATGGCGGGGGGCGTCGATTGGTACACCGATATGGCTGATTTGCTGGCGCGGCCCGATATCGATGCGGTCGACATTGTATTGCCTGCCACCGATAACCTGAGCGCGACGCGCGCTGCTTTGCAGGCGGGCAAACATATCCTGGTCGAAAAAACCGCTGGCGCCCGATGCCGACCAGGCCGCCGAAATGCTGGCGCTGGCGGCGCAATATCCGCAATACGTGTGCATGGTGGCGGAAAACTTCCGCTATGCCAGCGCCTTCAGCCGCATTCAGGCCTGGCTGGTCAGCGGCCGTGCGGGTGCGGTGTATGCGCTGAACTGGAACGCCATGATGTCTATGCAGCCGGATAATCGCTATCTGGTGAGCGGATGGCGTTCCGGCCATGAATTCCCCGGCGGCTTGTTGCTGGACGCGGGCGTGCATTACGTGGCCGTGGCGCGCGATCTGCTCGGTGATATCGTGCGCGCCACCCTCAGCCCGACGCAGACCAATCCGCAACTGGGGCGGTTTGATGGCGGCGCGCTGACGCTGCAAAGCGCGGCCGGCGCGACGGCGCAAATCAATCTGTATTTTTTTTCTTCGCACACGCACCAGCAATGGCAGTTGACCGTGCTGGCGGAAAACGGCGCGGCTACCTATGACGGCCGCACGCTGGTGCTGCAAGACCCGAGCGGCCAAACGCGCTGGGAACGTGACGATGACGATGGCTATATGGCGGAATTCCGCGCCTTTGCTCACGCCATTCGCATCCAGCGCGCGCCGCGCAGCGACTTTGACCAGGCATGGCGCGATATGCAGATTCTGACCAGCACGCTGGCGCAGCCGCAGCGCTGGATTGATTTTGCTTAAGCCGTGGCGGTGGGCGCACTCGGGCTGGCCGCCGCGAGGGCATTGATTTGCTGGCGGACGGTGGCGAGGATTTCATCCGACAAGCCGTGCGCGCCCCCCATCGCCCGCGCCATTGCCAGCGCGCCGACCAGCGCGCTCTGAATCAACATGCCTTGCGCGCGGCGCTGCTCTGGCGTCCATGCGCTGGGCAGCAGGTTTTGCAGCATCTCGAGATTGGTCTCGACTTGCGCCGCATAGGTCGCCCGCGTCGATGCACCGCAGCGGCCGACATCTGCCGCCAGCGCCGTCACTGCACAGCCTGTGGCGGGACCATCGCGATGCTCGGCATTCAGGTACACCGCTAATAAATCATCCAGCGTCACCTCAGGCTGAGCTGCCAGCGTTTGCCGCAGCGCGGTACCGCCATCGTGCAACGCCGCCGTTACCGCCTCATCCACCAGCGCTTCCCGTGATTCAAAGTGTTTGTAAAAGCCGCCGTGGGTGAGGCCGGCTTCTTTCATCAAATCGGCCACGCTCAAGCCATCCAGCCCCAGTTCACGAAACCGGGCTGCGGCCGTTTGCACGATGCGTGCGTGCGTGGCTGCTTTATCTGCGCGTGATGTGCCCATGGCGTGGCGGGTCCTTGTTCGGCTGGGGAATGCGGCGAAGTATCCGCTCGTCTGCTCGCCCCTGTCAAATTCTGGATTGTGTTTGACATCCTGATTGCCGGTGGTTAATTTGCTCGACAGATGACGGTCATCATCCAGATTGACCGCAAGGCACAAGCACAACAGCAACGCCTCACAACAGGAGCAACACCATGGCTGCACATCAAGGCACTGCCCTTATTACCGGCGCCTCCACCGGCATCGGCGCCACCTACGCACAACGTCTGGCCCAGCGCGGTTACGATCTGATCCTCGTGGCGCGCAACGAAGCAAAACTGCAAAGCCTGGCGCGGCAACTGGCCAGCGAAAGCGGCGTTAACGTCCGCATCGTGGTGGCAGATCTGACCCAACGCGCGGATACCGCCAAAGTGGAACAGCTGCTCGCCACCGATCCTGCCATCAGCCTGCTGGTAAACAACGCCGGCACGGCCACGCTGGAACCGCTCAAATCGGCCGATGTGGACAAGCTTGAGGCCGAAATCGTGCTGAATATCACCGCACCGACGCGTTTGTCGCATGCGGTGCTGCCTGCCTGCTGGCGCGCGGCCATGGCGCAATTATCAATATCGCGTCGGTGATGTCGCAAATGGTGCAGCCGGGCAATACGGTCTATGGCGGCACCAAGGCGTATCTGCTGCATTTCAGTCAGGCGCTGGCCAAAGAAGTGGAGGGCAGCGGTGTGCATATCCAGGCGGTGTTGCCGGGCGCGACGCGCACGGAAATCTGGAGCAAGGGCACCACGCCGCTGGACGCGTTGCCGCCGGAAATCGTGATGGAGGTGGAGGATCTGGTTGATGCCGCGCTGGTCGGGCTGGACCAGAAAGAAGGCGTCACCATTCCGTCCTTGCCCGACGCGGGTGACTGGCAGCGCTTGGTGGATGCCCGCAATGCGCTGCAACCCAATCTGTCGCGCAACAAGCCCGCAGCGCGCTATACCGCTTGATGGCCTGAGGCAAAAAAAAACACCGCCCGGATGATCCGTGGCGGTGTTTTTTTGTTGGCGCTTGCAATGCGGAGGCGGTGTTACACGCGATAGCGTTCCACTTCGCGTTGCATTTCACCGGCCAGCATATGCAGTTGTTGCGCTGAACCGGCCGTGGTGCGCGCCGAGGCGCTGTTTTCTTCCGACATTTGCGCAATGCGTTCCACCAGTTGCGCAATATTGTTGCTGGCCGCGCTTTGCTCACTGATGGCGGTGCTGATGTCATCAACGCGATCCGCCATATCGGTAGCGCCATGGCGGATATCGACAATCGCGGCGCCCGCGCCCCGCGCCTGGTTAACCCCGTCTTCCATCTGGTTAACCACGGCTTGCATGCTGGTCACGGCGCGCACCGCGCCTTCCTGGATGGAGCCGACCGTGGCCGAGATTTCCTGGGTGGATGAGGAGTCCGCTCAGCCAGTTTGCGCACTTCATCCGCCACCACCGCAAAGCCGCGGCCTTGTTCACCGGCGCGTGCGGCTTCGATGGCGGCGTTCAGCGCCAGCAAGTTGGTCTGATCGGCGATCTCCTTGATCACCTTGACCACGGCATTGATCTGCGCGCTCATGTTCTGCAGATCAGAAATCTGGCTGGCCGCCGAACGCACGGTGTCGGCAATGCCTTCGATCTTGTTGACGGTGGATTCGATCACTTGCGAGCCGGTTTGCGCCAGCTTGCCGGATTCGCGCGACAGGGTATTGGCTTCGTTGGCGCGATCGGACACATGGTTGATGCTGACCGTCACTTCTTCGACGGTGGCGGCCATGCTGCTGGCGGCTTCGCTGGTATTGCCCGCGTTCTGCGACATCTCGGCGGCGGCGCGCGACATATCCGTCGCAGCGGCGGATACCTGGCGGATTTGCGCGCTAACGCCGCGGAAGCTGTTTTGCAGGTTTTCCAGCAACAGATTGAACGATTTAACCGTGGTGCCGATTTCATCGTTGCGGCCCACCGGCGCACGCAAGGTAAAGTCGAGATTGCGACCCACATCGCTAACCACTTTCTGCATGGCATTCAACGGCTTGCGGATGGCGGTAACGGTGATGCTGCCAAAGATGATCAGCGCCACGCTGGCCAGCAAGGCAATCCCGATAAAGATCAGGCGCGATTGCTGCTGCTCGCGCACCATCTCGTCGCGGCTGACTTTGGCCATCTTGACGTTGTAATCGCGCAATGCGGTCAAGGCTTTTTTCAGTGCTGGAGGCAGATCGACGCCCTGGCCATTGGCCAGCATGACTGCGGTGGCATATCGCCCTGGTCGGTGGCTTTCATCACCTTGTCCAGCAGCGCGTGCAAGGCGGTCAGCTGGCTGGCAAAGCTCTCGTAGTTGGCCTTGTCGGTGGCGTCGAGATAGGTGGCGGAGTACTTCTTGCCCGACTCTTCCAGCTGTTGGCGTAGCAGGGCCACCTGCTTGATGCCGGCGGTGCGGGCATCCGGGTTTTGTTCCAGCAGCAATCGTTCAACGACGATCTGCTCGACCTTGTAATCGTTGTTGAGCGCGCTTGCGACCACAATGCCGTCAACGTTGTTGTCCATCAAATCATCAAGGCTGGCCGCTTCGCGCTGAAACTGCACGATGCCTACCGCCGAGATGACCGCCAGCGCGGCAATAGCGGCGACGATCATCGCCACCAGACGTTGTCCGATACTCATGCAAAGCTCCCTTCGAGTTCCATTTACTTACGGCTTGGTTGCCGCGTTTTTTGCGAGTGGTATCGCTTATCCGTGTCCGGCCTGATGTTTTTTTTGTAGTGCCGCAGCCGGGGTTTCAATATAAGCCAGTTCTGTTGTAGCGCCGGCTGCCATCGAACAGATGGCAGGGCGGCCATGACGCAAATGCAACATATCAGTACATGGCCGACATCAAACCCTGATGTCCTCCCGCTGCCGCGGTCTCTGTCATGGTGTGTAATGGCAGCAGCAAAATCCAGGCGGGCATTACCTTACAGGCTCGCCGCATCGTGAAGCAGGCTCGCCAGACTGACAAGCCTGGGTTTAACCTTAGCGCGGCGGGCACACAGACGGCCCGACTCAGGAGCATGGCAGTGGAAAAAAAACAATACAAACATTTTTCGATGATTCGCACGTTTCATCTGGCGGACTGGATTACCCTGGCCAACGCGCTCTGCGGCGTCGGCGCGGTGTTCTCGGTGATGACCTGGCTACAACAAGGCGTGGTGGCGCATCTGCTGATTGCCTGCGCCTTGCTGCCGCTGGCGTTGGTATTTGATATTGCCGACGGCCATGTCGCTCGCTTCCGCCATGCCCAATCCGCATTGGGTCGCGAGCTGGATTCATTGGCCGACGTGATCTCGTTTGGCGTTGCCCCTGCTGCCATCGCCTACGGCATGGGCATGGACGGCTTTTGGGATCGTATCGCCCTGGGCTACTTTGTCGCTTGCGGGGTTAGCCGCCTGGCGCGTTACAACGTCACCGCCGAAACGCTCAAAGGCGACAGCGGCAAGGTCAAATACTACGAAGGCACGCCCATCCCCACCTCGCTGGTGCTGGTACTGGTAATGGCTATCGCCGCGTGGCAACACGCCATCGGCCCCATGCTCTGGTTGGGCAGCATCGAAATCGGCCCGGGCTTTTTTGCACCCGCTGGTGCTGATGTTTGCCTTGTCCGGCTCGCTGATGATCAGCCGCACCTTGCATATTCCCAAGCCGTAAGCCCGCACGGGTAAACCTTGTGGCGGGGTGTGGCCGGGCATCCCGTCCGGCCCATCCGCTCGCGCCCCACCGGGCGCTGTAACCCTGGTGCAAACCCGGCGCGCTGCGGGCATCGGGTGGGCGCTCCGGTCTATCCGCTTGAATTTGCTGCGAATGCACAGCATCTCATCCCACTGTTATAATCAACGCCTTTCGTGTGGGAGACCTCCATGCCTATTTACGCTTATCGCTGCGCCGCCTGTGGCCATCAGAACGACCATATGCAGAAGATGGCAGACCCGGTGCTGACGGAATGCCCGGTATGCCACGCCGATGCGTATCAAAAAAACAAGTGACGGCCGCAGGCTTTCAGTTGAAAGGCACCGGTTGGTATGTCACTGATTTCAAAGGCGGCAGTGGCGGCACTACGACGCTGCGCCGTCCACCCCCAGCAGCGCCGAAGCCTAGTGCGCACACGGCTTGGGGTTGCCACGGCTGACGCTGTGGCGGTCGGTTTACCCATCCCTTTACCAAAGCTGGCAAGAGGTTAGAGCCGTTACATGGCGAGTATGAAGAAATATCTGTTAACGGGTTTGCTGGTCTGGGTGCCGCTGGGTATCACGCTGTGGGTACTGCAATTGATCATAGGCACCATGGATCAGCTGGGCGCTTTTGTGCCCACACCGTGGCGGCCGGATTACTGGTTGTTGCGTTTTGTTTCGCCCTACGCGCCGTTTCTGAACGACGCGCACCATATCCCGGGCTTTGGGGTGGTGCTGACGGTGTTTGTGGTGTTGTTTACCGGCATGGTGGCGACCAATGTGCTGGGCCGCCGTTTGTTGCGCCTGGGCGAACATGTGCTCAACCGCATTCCGATCGTGCGTTCGATTTATTCGAGCGTTAAACAAGTGTCCGATACCGTGTTCAGTGATTCGGGCCAGGCATTTCGTCAGGCCTTGCTGGTACAGTTTCCGCATCAGGCACCTGGCTGTGGGTTTCATGACCGGCGTGCCGGGCGGTGAAATCGCCGAAAAAACTTGATGCCGAACTGGTCTCCGTGTTTGTGCCGACCACGCCGAACCCGACCTCCGGGTTTCTGTTCATGGCGCGGCGCAGTGATATTCGCGAACTCGATATGAGCGTGGACGAAGCGCTCAAATATGTCATTTCGATGGGGGTGGTGGTGCCGGCAAATCGCACCGTACCCGCTCCTCAGATTGTGTTGCCTGATACGCTTTGATGCACGCCAGGCCATACCGTCTTCTGTGAAAGTCTTTTACAAAAAATCTCGAAAAGCAGGTTCATTTATGCGTACCGATTACTGTGGCTTGATTGACAAGCGTTTTCTCGGCCAGTCCGTAACCGTTAAAGGTTGGGCGCATCGTCGCCGCGACCACGGCGGTGTGATCTTTATCGACTTGCGCGACCGCGAAGGTCTGCTGCAAGTGGTGATCGATCCTGATACCCCCGAAGCCTTTGCGACCGCTGATGCCAGCCGCAATGAATTCGTGCTGGAAATTACCGGCATTGTGCGTGAGCGTCCGGCCGGTACGGCCAACAGCAAGATGGTGTCTGGCGAGATTGAATTGCTGGCCAAGACCATCACCGTGCTGAACAGCGCTGCCACCCCGCCGTTCCAGATCGACGATGAAAACCTGTCGGAAAACGTGCGTCTGCAAAACCGCGTGATCGATCTGCGCCGCCCGGTCATGCAAAAGAACCTGCGTCTGCGCTACAAGGTGGCGCTGCTGGTACGTAACTTCCTCGACAGCCGTGGCTTTATCGATATTGAAACGCCGATGCTGACGCGCTCGACGCCCGAAGGCGCGCGTGATTATCTGGTGCCCAGCCGCGTGCATGACGGCATGTTCTTTGCGTTGCCGCAATCGCCGCAGCTGTTTAAACAGCTGCTGATGGTGGCGGGCTTTGACCGTTACTACCAGATCACCAAATGCTTCCGCGACGAAGATTTGCGCGCTGATCGTCAGCCCGAATTCACCCAGATCGATATCGAGACTTCGTTCCTGGACGAAGACGAAATCATGGACATCACCGAAGACATGGCGCGCCATGTGTTTATGGAAGCCATCGGGGTAGACCTGGGCAAGTTCCCGCGTATGAAGTACGACGACGCGATGTTCTATTACGGTTCGGACAAGCCGGACATGCGCATCTCGCTCAAGTTTACCGAGCTGACCGATGTGATGAAGGACGTGACGTTCAAGGTATTCAGCGGCGCGGCCAATATGGACGGCGGCCGTGTAGTGGGCTTGCGCGTACCGAACGGTGCGGCTTTCAGCCGTTCCGAAATTGATGCCTACACCCAGTTTGTCGGTATCTACGGTGCCAAGGGTCTGGCGTATATCAAGGTCAACGACATCAGCCAGCTGAACGAAGAAGGCCTGCAATCGCCTATCGTCAAGCACCTGACGCCCGCCGCACTGCAAGCCATGGTTGAGCGCACCGGTGCGCAAAACGGCGACATCGTGTTCTTTGGCGCCGACCGCGAGAAGGTGGTGAACGAAGCCATCGGCGCGCTGCGTCTGAAAATTGGTCTGGAGAAGGGCGAGAAGGACGGCTACTTTGTGCGCGAATGGCGTCCGCTGTGGGTGGTGGACTTCCCGATGTTTGAATACGACGATGACGGCAAACGCTGGAACGCCTGCCACCATCCGTTTACCAGCCGAAAGCCGAACACCTGGCGCTGCTGAAAGAGCAGCCGGGTGCGTGCCGTGCGCGTGCTTACGATATGGTGCTGAACGGTTGGGAAATCGGCGGCGGCTCCATCCGTATCCACCGCGCTGACGTGCAGTCCACCGTGTTTGAAGCGCTGGGCATCGGCGCGGAAGAAGCGCAGAACAAGTTCGGCTTCTTGCTGGACAACCTGCAATACGGCGCCCCGCCGCACGGTGGTCTGGCCTTTGGCCTGGACCGTCTGGTGACTCTGATGGCTGGTGCTGAGTCGATCCGCGACGTGATTGCCTTCCCGAAAACGCAACGTGCACAGTGTCTGCTGACTAACGCGCCGAACGCCGTGGATGACAAGCAACTGCGCGAACTGCACATCCGCTTGCGTAATCCAGCCCCCACTGCCTGACAATTAGTGTTGTAGATTACTAATTCCTGTTGCAAAAAAACGCCAAGATCGCGTAAGCTTTCTTGGCGTTTTTTTATAGTTTAGTCGTAGTATTTGTCAACAAACTACAAAACCAACAGGACCAGGGAGATGGATCGACTAGGCGTCAATATGGTTTACCGCTGTGGCCACAAGGCCCAGCCGGGTTTGCCCGTGCCGGATACGCACGACGCCTCGCTGATGCGGATCGCTTTTTTCCTGTCCCCACTGTTTGTCCGAGCTGGCGCGGCGCTACGTGCTGGACACCCGCATTTTTTTGTAAACTTGCAGCAACTTTCACCCGGCATGTCAGCCTTTGTGATCGAAGTGGCCGATGCGGTAGAAGAAGTGGGCGAGATGCTGGCCGCGGTCGGTTACGGCTGTACCGGCAAATCACAAGATGAATTAACGCCCGGCATGCAGACCGTGGTGATGGGTGATCAGGTCTGGCGCAAGGAATTGTGGTTTGCCAATAACACCGATCCGCGCCACGTGGTTGCGCTGATCGCGCACGTCAAATCCGAAATGGTCTGGTTGGAGCCTTATCTGCCCATGGGCCAGGAAGCGATCGAGTACTGCACGTTTCCAGTTTGACCTGGGTGGCGTCTTGGGCCGCTGCACTCCGAATCACTGGCTTTGAAAGGTGGGTCACGACCCACCCTATGCCCGCGCCGTCCCATAGGGTGGGTCTGGACCCACCGCCCAAAGTGGTATCCTCGGCCGCTGCACTCCGAATCACTGGCTTTGAAAGGTGGGTCATGACCCACCCTATGCCCGCGCCTTCCCC
>BBFD01000100.1 GCA_001313065.1 Silvimonas sp. JCM 19000 | reverse complement strand
GACGGGCTGGCGCGGCGCGCTACCGCAGGCGACCAGCAGCGTGGTCAATGCAACGCTGGCGCAGCGGCGCCAGGTGATGATCTCAGTCCATGTCTTCGCCACGCCCACTCGCCCTCTTTTTTTCAGTTCTTCATCAGTTTGCGATCTTTCTGCACGCTCATCAGAATGCCGAACGCCGCCATCAACGACACCATCGAGGTGCCGCCATAAGACACCAGCGGCAACGGCACGCCCACCACCGGCAGAATGCCGGACACCATGCCCATATTGACGAAGGCATAGGTAAAGAAAGTCAGCGTCAACGCGCCAGCCAGCAAGCGGCCAAACAAGGTCGAGCCGTTATTGGCGATATGCAGTCCACGGCCAATCAACATCAAATACAGCAACAACAACACGATATTGCCGGCCAGGCCGAATTCCTCGCCGAATACGGCAAAGATAAAGTCGGTGGTGCGTTCCGGAATAAAGTCGAGGTGAGTCTGGGTGCCGTTCAGCCAGCCTTTGCCAAATGGCCCGCCGGAGCCGATGGCAATGGTGCCCTGAATAATGTGATAGCCAGCGCCGAGCGGATCCTGCATCGGATCAAGCATGGTGGCGACGCGTTGGCATTGGTATTCGCGCAGGATATGAATACACAAGTTCCAGTGCGTTACCACATACGCCAGGCCGCCGCCCGCCACGACCAAAGCGCCTATCAGATACCAGGAGAGCCCGGCAAAAAAACATCACATAAAAAACCAGATGAGGCAATCAGCAAGGCCGTACCCAGATCAGGCTGTTTAAGAATCAGCCCATCGGAATAACCAGCAAGATCATCGCCACCAGAAAGTGCTTCCAGTTGAGCGTGGCTTCGTAATGATGAAAATACCAGGCCAGCATCATCGGCAAGCCCAGCTTCATTAATTCAGACGGCTGAATGGTGACGCCGATATTGAGCCAACGCCGTGCGCCATGGCTGACCGAGCCAAATAACGCCACGCAAATCAACAGCACCACGCCGACCACATAAACCGGCAGGGCCAGCCGCATCAAGACTTGCTGCGGCATATTCGCCATCACCCACAGCACGCACAAAGCCACGCCCATAAAGGTGAATTTATCGTTGAGCTTGCCCATATCCTGGTTGGATGCGGAAAACAGCACAATCGACGACAAAATAAACAGCAAGAACAAAAAACAGCAGCAGCCACGGATCAATTGGCCGCACAAAGCGATCCCAGAGCACTTTAATCACTGTCGCTGCTCTCCACCTCAGAAGCCGGTTGGGCGGGTTCTTTGCCGGTCAGATAATAATCCAGCACCTGCCGCGCAATCGGCGCCGCTGCCGCCGCACCCCAACCGCCGTTTTCAACCAATACGGCCAGCGCAATTTTCGGGTCTTCCGCCGGGGCATAGGCAATAAACCAGGCGTGGTCGCGCAAATGCGCTTTGGTGCCGCTTTCGCTGTATTTGGCGCCTTTCAGGCTATAAACCTGGGCGGTACCGGTTTTGCCCGCCGCGGTGTACGTGGCGCCAGCAAAGGCTTTGGCGCCGGTGCCCTCGCGGATTACCCCCGCCATTGCCCGCTTGACCACGTCCACATTGGATTGCTTCCAGTTCATGATCTTTTCGGGTGTGGGTTCCACCACCGTGCGGGCGCCGGTTTTACCGTCGACCAAATAGGCCACCATATGCGGACGATATTCTCTGCCGTCATTGGCCAGCGTGGCGGTAGCATGCGCCATTTGCAGCGGGGTATAGGCGTTGTAGCCCTGGCCAATGCCGATGGAGATGGTTTCGCCAGCAAACCATTTTTTGCTGCGCCGGATTGCGGAAGCGTTTTTTTCTTCCATTCTTGCGACGGCAGTACGCCGGGCTGCTCGCCATTGATATCCACGCCGGTGGGCTTGCCGAAATCCATGCTGCCCATAAAGCGCGAGATTGCATCGATACCCATCACATTGGCCAGCGAGTAGTAATACACGTCGCAAGACACCACGATGGAACGATACATATCCACCATGCCGTGGCCGCCCACCTTGTCGTCGTGGAAGGTATGGCCGCCAAAATTGAACACCCCGGTATCGGCAATCACCTGATTGGGCGAGCGGAAATTACCTTCCAGCGCGCCCAGGGCCATAAACGGCTTGAAGGTGGAACCCGGCGGATACGTGCCGCGCAAGGCCCGGTTATTCAGCGGTTTATCCGGGCTGGTATTCAGATCATTCCAGCTTTGCGGATCAATGCCATCGACAAACAGATTCGGATCAAAACCGGGTTTGGACACAAACGCCAATACCCCGCCATTCTTGGGGTCTATGGCCACCAAAGCGCCTTTGCGATCACCAAATGCGTTTTCCGCAATTTGCTGCAGCTTGATATCGACCGACAGAATCAGGTTTTTTACCCGGCTGCGGCGGCGTGCGGCGCAAAGTACGAATGGCGCGACCACCGGCATCGATTTCGACTTCTTCAAACCCGGTGGTGCCGTGCAGATATTGTTCGTAACTTTCTTCAATACCGACCTTACCGATATGGTCGGTGCCACGGTAATTGGCCAGCTCGCCTTTATCGTCCAGATCATCCAGATCTTTTTTTCGTTGATGCGGCCGATATAACCAATCAGATGGGACGCGACTTCGCCCAGTGGATATTGGCGGAATAAACGTGCTTTGACTTCGACGCCAGGAAATTGATAACTGTTGGCGGCAAATCGGGCGACTTCTTCATCGGTCAGCCGGGTTTTGATCGGCAGCGATTCAAAGTCCTTGGTATCTTCCATCAGCTTTTTAAAGCGACGGCGATCCTTGGGCGTGATCTCGATAATCTTGTTGAGCCGATCAATACAGTCTTCCAGCACGCCCACGCGCGACGGCGTGATTTCCAGCGTATAAGCCGAAAAGTTATGCGCCAGCACCACGCCGTTACGGTCATAGATAATGCCGCGCGGTGGCGCGATCGGAACCAGCGAGATGCGGTTCTGCTCGGCCATGGTCTGGTATTTGTCGTGCTGCATCACCTGCAGCCAGCTAAAGCGCGCGGCCAGCAAGCCAAACAACACCAGCACCAGCAAGGCGGCTGCGGCGATACGGATCTGGAACGCATAGCGCTCAGATTGTTGATTTTTTAAGCTCGTTACGACTCATAGCGCTTCAGATTTCGGCTTGCGCTGGTACATCAGCAACAAATTGGAAAGCGGCGTCCAGATGATGGCGGCCAATACGCTGCCAGCAAAATAGCCCCAGCCGACAAAAGAGGCGCCCAGCAGCAGACGGATGATGACCATCAGCGCCTGCGACAGCCACAGCATGCCCAGTGCCACCAGGGCCTGTTGCCAGAACGGAAACACATTGAGCAGGCGTTGCCGCGACAGCGTCAGATAGGCGATCACGGCATAGGCAAAGGCATGTTGGCCCAGCACGTTGCCGTCGCCACATCCATCAGCACGCCCAGCATGAAGGCCACACCTACGCCCACCCGTCGCGGCTGGTTGAGCGTCCAGTACACGATAAACAGCGCAACAAAGTCAGGCGTGAAGTTGGCGACTTCGGCTTGCCACGGCAGCAGGTTGATCACCAGCGCGACAATAAAAGTAAATGTGATAAACGCGCCCCCAACGGGACGCAGTAGCTGGCTGGATACCGGCATTAACGGCCTCGTTTCTTCTTGTCGGGGATGGCGTCGGGGTAACAGGGTAGGGCGGCAGCTCGCGTGCGGTGTTTAACACCAGCAGAAAGCGGTGCTGATCCACATCAGCAAGCGGCGCACAAATAATGCGGGCAAAGGCGCTGCTGGCGGAACGATCGATGCGTAGCACGCGCGCCACCGCCAGACCCGCCGGGTAAATGCCGTCTATGCCGGAGGTGACCAGACGATCGCCTTCTTTGATATCGACATTGGGCGCCATATTGCGCACTTCCAGCGGCTGGTTGCGGCCCATGCCATAAATGACGGTGCGCAACTGATTGCGCTCTACCATCACCGGCACCATCTGGTCGCGGTCGGTAATCATGCGGACTTCGGACGTCAGCGGCTGGATGCGGATGATCTGGCCCACTACGCCCACGGTGTCGATAACGGCCTGGCCCGGCGCGATGCCGGCGCGTTCGCCCGATCAACGATCAAACGCGCGGTAAACGGATCACGCCCGTTGTAGAGGATTTCAACCAGTTGCGAAGGCGAGCCAAACGAAGCCTGGCGTGCGTCGAGCTGACGCAGACGCAGGTTTTCGGCTTCTAGCGCCTTCATCTTCATCGCTTGCGCCTGGGCCACCAGTTGCGCATCGTTCAGACGTCGGTTTTCGGCCAGCAGATCGGCTTGGCGGCTAAAGAACTGGGTGGTGGTACGGGCAATCTCGAACGGTTCGGTGGCCAGCCATTGCAGCGGGTACAGCACCACCGAGACTTTCTCGCGCACCCGGTCGAGCATCTTGAAATGTGCGTCGCCCACGATCATCGCCAGCGAGATCACTGAAAATATCAAAAGCCGCGTCAGCGGCTTGGGGCCTTGCCTGAAAAAGGCGGGTTGCGTCGCTTGCATGGTTCACCTGGGGCTGTGGACGCCACTGTTAACCGATCCGCGCTATAGGACGTGCCGCAAACTGACAGCTAGACGCCGCCACAGCGGGCGGCCGGTTACAGGCTGCAAGACGGTGCAAAGCACGCGCACCATGCGGATGGCGCCGGAGATCAGTCGTTGGTGAAAATCGCCACGCCGCCCTTGTCCAGCTTTTCGAGCGCCTTGCCCGAACCGCGTACCACGCAGGTCAACGGGTCTTCGGCCACGATGACGGGCAGGCCGGTTTCTTCCATCAGCAGACGGTCCAGATCGCGCAGCAGCGCGCCGCCACCGGTCAGGACCATGCCTTTTTTTTCGGCAATGTCGGCGCCCAGTTCCGGCGGCGTTTGTTCCAGTGCTTGTTTAACCGCGGACACGATCTGGTTCAGCGGTTCGGTCAGTGCTTCCAGGATTTCGTTGGAAGAAATGGTGAACGAACGCGGAATGCCTTCGGCCAGGTTGCGGCCTTTGACTTCCATCTCGCGCACTTCAGCGCCCGGAAACGCCGAGCCGATGCGCTTCTTGATTTCTTCAGCGGTGGTTTCACCAATCAACATGCCGTAGTTACGCCGGATGTAGTTGATGATGGATTCGTCAAACTTGTCGCCGCCCACGCGCACGCTGCTGGCATACACAATGCCGCCCAGCGAAATCACGCCCACTTCGGTGGTGCCGCCACCGATATCCACCACCATCGAGCCAGTGGCTTCTTCTACCGGCAAGTCCGCACCAATGGCCGCGGCCATTGGTTCTTCGATCAGCTCGACCTTGCGCGCACCGGCGCCGAGGGCGGATTCCTTGATGGCGCGGCGTTCTACCTGGGTAGAGCCACACGGCACGCAAATCACGATGCGCGGCGGGCTGCTGAACAAACGGCTGGGGTTCACCTTTTTTTGATGAACTGCTTGAGCATCTGTTCGGTGATGGTGAAATCGGCAATCACGCCGTCTTTCATCGGGCGGATGGCGGTAATGCTGCCCGGCGTGCGGCCCAGCATTTTCTTGGCTTCGGCACCTACGGCCAGGATGGTCTTTTTTTGCCGGACGGTCCGCCTTCTTGTTGAATGGCAACCACCGAAGGTTCATCCAGCACAATACCTTTGCCTTGCATGTAGATCAGGGTGTTGGCAGTGCCAAGATCGATGGCAATGTCGTTGGCAAAATAGCCGGAGAGAAGACCAAACATCGTTTACTCACAGTCGGATTCGGGTTCTGACAAAACGGCACAGGCAGCGGGCCTGTGCCTCGAAATGAATGATGCAAATCCGCAATCTGGTCCTGTAGAAACACCGCAGATACCCAGTGGGACTGGCATGGCGTACAAGGCCCGCCGGGCCCGCCGTGGCTGTCGTCGGCATCTGTTGCGGATGCCGCCGGGGCTTCGGCGAATCAAGGGCGGTATGATACCCTATCCCGTTGATGTTAATGAAGGCAAAACCATGTCCCTTTCGCTTGATGATGTGAAGCGCATCGCGCGCCTCGCGCGCATTGCCGTCACCGATGAGGAAGTGGCGGCCAGCCAGGCCCAGTTGAACGGGCTGTTCGGCCTCATCGAAGAGATGCAATCCATTGATACCAAAGGTATCGAGCCCATGGCGCACGTCAGCGCCAGCCAGTTGCGCCTGCGTGAAGACGCGGCCACTGCACCCGACCGTCGCGACGCTTTTCAGGCCGTGGCCCCGGCTGTACAGGACGGTCTTTATCTGGTGCCCAAGGTGATCGAATGAGCGTGCAACGCGTACAAGCGCATTTTGAAGAAGCAGCCCAGGTGCTGGCCAAAGTACTGGCCGATCATGCGCTGTTAAGTTCCATCGACGCCGCTGCCGATTTGCTGGTGGATGCCTTCCGTTCCGGCCACAAGGCATTGTCTTGCGGCAACGGCGGCTCGCATTGCGACGCCATGCACTTTGCCGAGGAACTGTCCGGCCGGTATCGCGGCGATCGTCCGGCCCTGCCGGCGATGGCGGTATCTGACCCCTCGCACATTACGTGTGTGGCCAACGATTACGGCTTTAACGAGATTTTTGCCCGTGCCGTCGCCGCGTTCGGTCAGCCCGGCGATGTGCTGCTGGGCATTACCACCAGTGGCAATTCGGCCAATGTGATCCGCGCGGTGGAAGAAGCGCGCAAACGCAATATGCGCGTGATCCTGTTGATGGGCAAAGACGGCGGCAAGCTCAAGGATGCCGCCGATGTCGAGATCATCGTGCCGCATTTCGGCTATGCCGATCGCACGCAAGAAATCCATATCAAGATCATTCATACCCTGATCGACCTGATCGAACGTGGCCTCGGCTACGTCGATGAGAAGGAATGACCGGCATGTTCGAAAAAAAAGCATCAAGCAATTGTCCGCCGGGTTGGCGGCAGCGGAGTTTTCGGCCGTAGAACTGGCCACCGAATACCTGCAACGTGCCAAGGCCCTCAATGGCCAGCTCAATGCATATATCACGCTCAATGAAGACCTGACGCTGGCGCAAGCACGCGCAGCCGACGCCACCCGTGCTGCGGGCAACGCGGGCGCGCTGACCGGCGTGCCGCTGGCGCATAAAGATATCTTTTGCCAGGAAGGCTGGCGCACCACCTGCGGCTCAAAGATGCTGGAAAACTTTGTGTCGCCCTACTCGGCACACGTGTGGAGAACATCGCCCGCGCCGGTATGGTCACGCTGGGCCGAACCAATATGGACGAGTTCGCCATGGGTTCGTCCAACGAAAACAGCTATTTTGGCGCGGTTAAAAAAAACCCGTGGGATCTGAACGCGGTGCCGGGTGGTTCCTCGGGCGGTTCGGCCGCAGCCGTTGCCGCGCGCCTGGCCCCGGTGGCTACCGCCACCGACACTGGCGGTTCGATTCGCCAGCCTGCGGCGTTTTGTGGCGTCACCGGCATCAAACCCACCTATGGCGTGGTCAGCCGCTTTGGCATGATCGCGTTTGCCAGCTCGCTGGATCAGGGCGGCCCGATTGGCAAAAGCGCGGAAGACTGCGCGCTGCTGCTCAATGTGATGGCGGGCTTTGATGAGCGCGACGCCACCAGCGTGGAACGCGCCACCGAAGATTACACGCGTGATCTGGCGCAACCGCTGTCTGGCCTGCGCATTGGTCTGCCCAAAGAATATTTTGCGGAAGGCCTCGATGCCGAAGTGGCGCGTGCAATTGACGCCGCTATCGAAGAATACAAAAAGCTGGGTGCGACCATCGTCGAGATTTCGCTGCCCAACACGCGTATGGCCATCCCGTCTTATTACGTGATTGCACCGGCCGAAGCGTCGAGCAACCTTAGCCGCTTTGATGGCGTGCGTTACGGTCATCGCGCCGCGCAATACGACGGCCTGACCGAGATGTACGAAAAGACGCGTGCTGAAGGGTTCGGTTGGGAAGTCAAACGCCGCATTCTGACCGGCACCTATGTGCTCAGCCACGGCTATTACGACGCCTACTACCTGCAAGCGCAGCGCGTACGCCAGTTGCTGGCTAATGACTTTGCGGCAGGCCTGGCGCAATGCGACGTGATCGCTGCGCCGGTTGCGCCGACGGCGGCGTGGAATATCGGCGAAAAAAAAGCCGATGACCCCATGGCCATGTACCTGGCCGACATCTACACGCTGGGCGTCAACCTGGCGGGCTTGCCCGGCCTGAGCCATCCGATCGGTTTTGCCGGCAACGGCCGCCCGATCGGCATGCAGCTGATTGGTAATTACTTTGCCGAAGCGCGCTTGCTGAATGCGGCCCACCAGTACCAGCAAGTGACCGACTGGCACACCCGCGCGCCGGCATTGTAAGCCCATGATCGGTGAGCCGCAGATCGCCTTGCTGGAAGCCTGGCACAAAGTGCCTGGCCTGCGCTGCAGTCGCTGATGATTGATGGCTGGTGGTTGCGCATGGCCGAGGGTTACACCAAGCGCGCCAATTCAGTGACGCCGCTCAACGACGGCATCATGCATCTGGAGCACAAGCTGGCGATCTGCGAACGCACGTATGCCATGCACGATTTGCCGAGCATCTTCAAGCTGACCTCAGCCCACGAAGAGCTCGACGCCGTGCTGGCATTGCGTGGTTACGAAAAGCTGGATTTATCCAGCGTGCAGATGGTGGAGCTGGCCAGTTTTCTGCATTTCTACGACACCGACGTGCATTTGTACGGCGGCCCGACCGAGGAATGGCTGAACGCGTTCTGCCGCTTCAGCAAAGTCAGCTACAGCAAAAAAAAGCCGTTGATCGAAGACATGTTTGCCAGCATGCCCGGCCCCGCCGCATTTGCAGTGCTGAAAGAAGGACGCACCGTGGTGGCGGTGGGGATGGCGGTGGCATCATGGACCATCTGGTGCTGTTTGATATCTGCACCCACCCGGAGCATCGGCGTAAAGGCTATGCCCGGCGCGTGGTCAGCACTTTGCTGCGCTGGGGCCAGGAAGGCGGCACTGTGCTGGCCTTGCTGCAGGTGGTGGCGGATAACGAGCCCGCCATCCAGCTTTACGAAGATTTCGGATTCACCGAGCAATATCGCTATTGGTATCGCCGGAAGCGCGTTCGGCTCTAAGCCACGCTCTGGCGTTCACAGAAGAGAGACTGACCATGAAATGGGAAGTGGTAATCGGGCTGGAAGTACATACCCAGCTCACGACGAAGTCGAAGATTTTTTTTCGCCCGCCAGCACCGCCTTTGGCGCGGCCCCCAACACGCAAACCGCCGTGGTTGATATCGCCTTGCCGGGCGCTTTGCCGGTCATGAACAAAGCGGTGGTGGATAAAGCCATCCAGTTTGGCCTGGCCATTGGCGCCAATGTGCGGCGCCGTTCGGTCTTTGCGCGCAAGAATTACTTTTATCCCGATCTGCCCAAGGGCTACCAGATCAGCCAGTTTGAGCTGCCGGTGGTGGAAGGCGGCGCCATTACCATCAACGTCGATGGCGTGGAAAAAAAACCATCAATCTGACGCGCGCGCATCTGGAAGAAGATGCTGGCAAATCGGTGCACGAAGGCATGGTCGGCATGACCGGCATCGACCTGAACCGCGCGGGTACGCCGCTGCTGGAGATTGTCTCCGAGCCCGAAATGCGTTCCGCCGCCGAGGCCGTGGCCTATGCCAAGGCGCTGTATTCGCTGGTAACGTGGATCGGCATTTGCGACGGCAATATGCAGGAAGGCAGCTTCCGCTGCGACGTCAACGTGTCGGTGCGCCCGGAAGGCCAGAAAGAATTTGGCACGCGGCGCGAAATCAAGAACCTGAACAGCTTCCGCTTTATTGAACAAGCGGTGAAATCGGAAGTGCGCTGGCAGATCGAAACCATTGAAGACGGCGGCACCATCCAGCAAGCCACCGTGCTGTTCGACCCGGACACTGGCGAGACCCGCATGATGCGCAGCAAGGAAGACGCGCACGATTACCGTTATTTCCCCGATCCGGATTTGCCACCGTTGGTGATCAGCGAAGAATGGATCGAGCGTGTGCGCAGCGAACTGCCGGAGCTGCCGGGCGCCATGAAAGCGCGCTTCGAGAGCCAGTACAGCATTCCGGCCTATGACGCCGGCACGCTGACCGCCAGCAAGGCGCTGGCCGCTTACTATGAAGCCACCGTTGCGGCCGGTGCCGACGCCAAGCTCAGCGCCAACTGGATTATGGGTGACGTGTCGGCCACGCTGAACCGCGAGGAAAAAAGACATCAGCGCGTGCCCGGTTTCGGCAGTTGCGCTGGCGGCGCTGATCAAGCGGGTGCAGGACAACACCATCAACAACAAGACGGCCAAAGACGTGCTGCGCAAGATGTGGGAAACCGGCGATGCCGCCGATGCCATCATCGAACGCGACGGCCTGAAGCAGGAAACCGACACCGGCGCCATCGAAGCCATCATCGATGGCGTGTTGGCTGCCAATGCGGGCATGGTTGAGGAATTCCGCGCCGGTAAGGAAAAAAGCCTTCAATGCGCTGGTAGGCCAATGCATGAAGGCCAGCAAGGGCAAAGCCAACCCGGCGGTAGTGAACGAAATCCTCAAGCAAAAGCTAGGCTAAGCAAACATAGGGTGGGACTCGGCGTCCCCGTCAGACCCACCACTCAAAGCCGATGATGCGCACATTGCAGCATCAAAATACGGCTTTGGATGGTGGGTCTGACGGGGACGCCGAGTCCCACCCTATGCATTTACAGCGAGTTCACAAACTCGATCAGCTGCGCCCGGTCCGCGGCGGGCAGTTTCTTGAAGCGATCCCGCGCTGCCGTGCTTGGCCGCCGTGCCACAAAATCGCTTCCTCCACCGTGCGGGCGCGGCCGTCGTGCAGATAGCGCACATTCGGATTGATCGACACTTGCAACCCCAGACCCCACAACGGCGCGGTGCGCCATTCCTGATTGCTGGCCACGCCTTCGGCATAGCTATCCGCCAGCGCTGCGCCCATATCGTGCAGTAGCAAATCGGAATAGGGCCGGATGGTTTGATTGCGTAATTCGGCAAAGCGATGGTTGGCACCCGTGGTCAAGGTCGCCACATGGCACGCGGTGCAACGGGCGGCGGCAAACAGACCAGCCCCACGCGCGATACGGGTTTGCGTGGCATTTTCCGCGTCGATCTGTTGCTGCGTCAGCGGCGAATTGGCCACCGCCTGGGCCACCAGCGTGGTGGCGCTGATGCCCAGCGGCGCTTCACCGGCAAAGTGACGCTGCGCAGGCACCGCCAGCAAACTGGTATAGCGCACCAGCAAATCCAGATCGCTATCGCTCAGCTTCGGCGCGCTGACATCCGCTGCCCGACACGCCGTACCGTTATCGGCCAGGCGCAATAGCGTGTTGGCAACACCGAAGTGGTGACGCCATATCGGCGTTCAGCGCTGCGGCCGTTTGCTGCAACACCGTGGCCGAGCTACCGCGCCAGCCAAACCGGCCGACCCGTCTGGTGGCCGGGTTAAGCGCGTCCGCCACAATCTGCAAACGACCGACCGCACCATCTGCATCGCTCTGGCTGGCGCTGGCCAGTGCGGCCAGTTCGGTTTCCGGCACCGCCTCCAGCAGGCCCATCCCGGCCAGATGCGGTGCAGCGCGCACCGAAAAGCGCGTTGGCAAACTCAGCGCTTTGCCACTGGTGTCGGTCAGCGCGTAATGCGGCTGTTGCAAGGTGTATGCCGTGCCATCGGGATAACTGCCGCTGGTTTGCGTGTAGCTATCAATTTTCAGGATCGCCTGGCGGCCATCAAAGGTCTTGCCGTTCTCCGTCACCAGACCCATGGACATGCGCGGGCCAAAGCGGCTGTCCACGATGTTCTTGCCATTGGCATCCAGCGCGCCCGTCATGACCACCATATTGCTCAGCGCACTGTTCAGGCTGGGCGAGCTTTTGCCGTTGGCGGTATGGCAGGCGATACATGACGATTGCTGGAACATCGGTCCGGCTTTGCCGCCTGCGCGGTGAAGTCCGGATTGCCGGTCTCGCTGTGTTGGCCGGTCAGGAATGAGGTGTGGAACAAACGGCGGCCTTCGATCCAGGGCTGCATATTGATGCCGGCGATATTGGTGCCCGCCTGCTGCAGACTCATTTCCGGCTGGCCTGAGGTGTCTTCCTGCAGCGTCATGCTGCCGCCGCTCAGCGCCGTGGCCGGTAGCAGTTGCGTGTCCCACGGAATGGCAGCGGTGCTCGGCCCGCGATACCACGGCTGTACGCCCGGCGTGCCCACCTTGTACACCAGCACATCCGAGTAGTAATTAAAGCGGCCCATGATCTGGTCATCGCCGGACAAGAAGATGCCCAGCTCAAATTCCACCAGATCACCCGGCTTGAGCGCCCGGCCTTTGACCGCGTTGCGGTCGATCTGCTTGACCAGCACAAATTCGCCCGGCTTGGGCGGCACATTCAAATCCTGATTGATGTTATTGCTGGTTGGGTCTTGCCCCAGCGCCGCGTAATTGGCGATCGGGGTTTTGCTTACCACCCCGCCCGGCAGCAGCTTCATGCCGCCATTGTCGGCATACAAGGCGACGGCGGTCGGGCCGGGATCGTCGCCGTCGCGGCGGCCGATATAGCCTTCGCGAAAGTTGGTGCCATACAACCACCACTGCGGCTGCATCACGATGGTCAGCACGCGTGCGGTCGGGTCGGTGGGTGACACGTTTTCGTAAATGGTGAGCTGGTGCGTACGGCGCTCAAAATAATGCGCGGCAAACAAACCATAAAGATCGCCACTGCCGGGCGGATCGCTTTGCTCACGCGCATGCCGGTCGCGCGTGCGGCCACCGATTTGGGTCACCAGCGTGCCGTCGGCCAGGGTGTATTGCGTGGCTGGTTGCTGCTCGTCAAAGCTGAGCGGGTATAGCGTCGCCACTGGCGGTCGGTGCGGGCACCG
>BBFD01000099.1 GCA_001313065.1 Silvimonas sp. JCM 19000 | reverse complement strand
ACAGGGCGGCCACCCCCGCCCTGCCCCTGCCACGCTCTCTGCGGCGCCCGACCTGGTTCGGGCGTTGTGCTTGATGGAATGTTGGATGACCGAAACAGACTCCCGCCCACCTATCTGCATCGCGGCTGCGGTGATCAGCCGGGCCGATGGCCAGGTACTGTTGGTACGCAAACGCGGCTCGCAGGCCTTTATGCAACCAGGCGGCAAGATCGATGCGGGCGAAACCCCGCTGCAAGCGCTGTGCCGCGAACTGCAGGAAGAACTGCAGATCAGCGTGCCGCCCGATGGCCCCATCTACCTGGGTCGCTATGCGGCAGCGGCAGTCAACGAACCCGGCTTTACTGTCATCGCCGAAGCGTTCCATCTGACCTGGGCCAGCGCAGTGACCCCATCCGCCGAAATTGAAGAAGCGCGCTGGATAGACCCGGCGCATCTGGCCAGCATTACGCTGGCCCCGCTGAGCCGCGATCACATCCTGCCCGCGTGGAAGGCGGTGTAATCACCAGTTGCTTTCGCGGTCCGGCGTGGCGCTGATCTTGTGGATGGATAGATCGGCGCGTGATATTCCTCTTCCTCATCCAGGCGGATGCCGACCAGGCGCTTGAGTACGCCGTAGACCAGATAGCCGCCGCCAAACGCCACCGTCACGGCCAGCAAGGTGCCCAGCAGCTGACTGGCGATGCTGACGCCGCCCGCTCCGCCCAGCGCGGTCTGGCCAAAGATGCCGGCCGCGATGCCGCCCCACACCCCACACAGACCGTGCAAAGGCCAGACGCCGAGTACGTCGTCGATCTTCCAGCGGTTTTGCGTCACGGTGAACAAATAGACAAAAGCAGCACCCGCAACCGCGCCGACCACCAGGCTACCGAGCGGATGCATGATGTCCGAGCCTGCACAGACGGCGACCAGGCCAGCCAGCGGGCCATTGTGGACAAAGCCGGGGTCATTCTTGCCCACCCACATTGCCGCCAGCGTGCCGCCGACCATGGCCATCAGCGAGTTGAGCGCGACCAGGCCCGAAATGCCGTCGATGCGTTGTGCGCTCATCACATTAAAACCAAACCAGCCCACCACCAGTATCCACGCGCCCAGGGCGAGGAAGGGAATCGACGACGGCGGATGCGCCGCCACACCGCCATCCTTGTGATAACGCCCTTTGCGCGGCCCCAGATGCAGCACCGCCGCCAGCGCAATCCAGCCACCCACAGCATGCACCACCACTGAACCGGCAAAGTCATGGAAGGCTGCGCCAGATGCGCGCTCATCCATGCTTGTATGCCAGATTACCGTTCCAGAAAATGCCCTCGATAAAGGGATAGAGAAAGCCGACCAGCACAAAGGTAGCCGCACTTTGCGGGTGAAACCGCGCGCGCTCGGCGATGCCGCCGGAAATAATCGCCGGAATGGCCGCCGCAAAGGTAAGTAGAAAAAAAAGAATTTGACCAGCGCATAGCCGTTGTTCTGGTTGAGCGCACTCACCGGCTGCAAAAAAGTGGATGCCATAGGCGATGCCGTAGCCCACAAAGAAATACGCAATCGCAGAAATGGCGAAATCGGTGAGGATTTTGACCAGGGCATTAACCTGATTTTTTTTGCGGACGGTACCGAGTTCCAGAAAGGCAAAGCCCGCATGCATGGCCAGAATCATGATGGCGCCAAGCAGGATGAACAGCACATTGGTGCTGGATTGAAGGGTATACACAAAGAGCTCCGGGCTTTCTGCACTAAAACTGAGTGGAGTGCACCAAAAGCAATCCATATGCCAATTAACGTAAGCGCTTGTTTTATCGAAATATGAACAGCAGATTTATGCGAATCAGCACCAAATACCGCACAATGACGGTGCAAAACCCGGGGCAGCGCTGAAAATTGAGCACCAAATTAGCCACCGCATCCCAGTTGCAGTGCACGATTGCACCAACCCTGCGCCACCGCTAGCAAACTGTAAGAAAACCGGCGGAATTCGATACTTAAGGACACTGCAGCGGCTCACTCTGTAAAGATTTTGAAAAGCCCGGAACGCATTCTTACACCCTCGTACTAATCCCATACAAACCAGGTAGTTATCACACTAGCGATGTGAACTTCACACTAGTTATGATAACGGCATTGGGTACAACATCGCTTTGCACTGGGCCGCGTGATTCCACACGGCCGGTAAGGGAGTAAGACCATGAAATCGCTCGTGTTGATGCTGAGTCTGGCTCGATGGCAGGTGTCGCCGCAGAAGCGCAGGCCGCCGAATATGGCCGTGTTATCTCAACCACTCCGGTGGTCGAAAATTATTCCAACCCGCAGCAATCGTGTTGGACCGAACAAGTGGTGGTGCAACAGCCGCACAACTACGGTGGCGCTTTGCTGGGCGGGATTTTTTTGGTGGGCTGCTGGGCAGCACGGTTGGCCGCGGCAACGGCAATGTGGCGGCAACGGCGGCCGGTGCGGCGATTGGGGCCTTGTCCGGCGATAACGCCGCCAACCAAGGCAATACCAGCGTGCAGAACGTGCAGAAATGCACCACCGTGCAAGGCCAGACGCAGCAACGCATTATTGGCTACGACGTCACTTACGAATATTCGGGCCAGCGTTACACCACGCGTATGGCGTATGACCCGGGCAACCGCGTGCCGATTTCGGTAAGCGTTGATGGCCAGCAGCAGCAACAGCCGGTGCAGACCGTGACGCAAGCCGCGCCGGTCACCAGCACCACCACTTATGTGCAATCTGCGCCGGTTGTGGTCAGCAGCACCCCGACCGTCATCTACACCACCCCGACCTACTACGCCGCGCCGATTTTCTGGCCGTCGTTGTCGATCGGCTACTACCGTGGGTGGGGGGGTGGCTGGGGCTATCACGGTGGCGGTTGGCACCACTAAGCCGCCGGGGCTCGATGCGATCGGGCCCACGACAACAAAAAAACCCCGCATCGCGGGGTTTTTTGGGCACTGCGCCGGGCGCGGGGCTCAGTCTTGCAGCATCTTTTCCAGTTCGCCGCTGCTGAACAGTTCTTTCATGATGTCCGAACCGCCCACGAATTCGCCTTTGATATACAGCTGCGGAATGGTCGGCCAGTTGGCGTATTCCTTGATGCCCTGGCGTACTTCAGCGTTTTCCAGCACGTTGACGGCCACAAAGTTGGCGCCCAGGTTTTTTAAGGATTTGCACAGCGCCAGCCGAAAAGCCGCATTGCGGGAAAGTCGGCGTGCCTTTCATGAAAAGCACAACCGGGTTTTCGGTGACGGTCTGACGGATGCTGTCTTGAATGCTCATGGATTTAACTCGCGCTGCGGAACCCCCACGTAGCGATCGACGCTGAGTTCCTGATTAATTTACTCGGGTATTCTACTCAGCCGCCGGTTTGGGGGCAAGCCCGCCGCTGACGCGATCCAGCCCAGCCAGGTCTTGCCAGGTCTGCACGTCGCGATAACCGGCCGCGGTCAGCAGATCGCGGCTGGCCAGGCCCTGGTCGTAGCCATGTTCAAACAGCAGCCAGGCTTCGGGTTCCAGCCAATCCGGCGCGGTATCAATAATGGTGCGGATGTGCGCCAGGCCATCGGCCTCATCGGTCAGCGCGCCGCGGGGCTCAAAGCGTAGGTCGCCCTGGGCCAGATGCGCGTCGTTACTTTCTATATAAGGCGGGTTGGACAGGATCAGATCAAAGCGTTGCGGCGGCAGCGCGGCAAACCAGTCGCTCAGTGCAAACGTCACGCCCGGTGCATGGCGCGCGCCATTGGCCTGGGCCACTGCCAGCGCGGCAGGCGAAATATCCACCGCCGTCACCACCGCTTGCGGTCGTTCATGCGCCACGGTTACCGCGATAATGCCGCTGCCGGTGCCAGATCGAGCACCCGCGCCGTCTGGCCGGGGGCGATGCGTTGCAACGCCAGTTCGACGATCAGTTCGGTATCCGGCCGCGGAATCAGCACAGCGGGCGTCACACTGAACATCAGGCTGTAGAACTCGCGCTCGCCCAGCAGATAGCCACCGGCTCGCCCGCGCGCCGCCGCGCTGCCAAAGCGGCGAAGCGTTGCACCAACTCGTCGGGCACTTCATCGCGGTCATGCGCAATCAGCCAGGCACGGCCATGCCCGGTCAGGTGGAACAACAGCGCGGTCGCATCGCTGCGATCAAGCCCGCTTTGCGTGAGCAGAGTCTGGTAGGTATGCATGCGCGCAGTGTAGTAGCCGGGCCGGGGCGGCACAAATTGTGCAGGCGCGTGGACGGCAGGCTCTCGTATAATCCGCGCACAGAATTTGACGGAGTTGCGCGCATGCTAACCGCTTACGGTTTTGTAGAAGGCCGACTGCGGCCGATGCCGGTCGAAGCGGCGGCAGACCTGGTCCGGCCCGACGTGGTGTGGGTGGACGTGGTCGACGCGCTGGAGCACGAGCGCGGCTGGCTGAACGAGACCTTCAAGCTCAAGCTCGATGACGAAGAAATGGAAGACATCGAGGATTCGGCCCGGTGTTATATCGACGAAGCCGGCATCCATCTCAATTCATTTTTTTCTGCATCAGCGCCATGACGAAGCCGAAGTGCTGACGGTGACCTTTTTTGCTAACCGAAGGCCGGCTGTTATCGATCCGCACCGACGAGCTGGCCGCGTTCCGGCTGTTCCGGATGCGCGCGCGCATGCAGGCTGACTTTGTGCACTCGGCCGAAGACATCCTGCTGGCCATTTACGACGTCGCAGTCGAATACGCCGCCGATGTGCTCGAAGGCGTGTACACAGGCCTCGACAAGGTCAGCAGCCGCGTGCTGACGCGTTCCAGTGAAATGAGCGATAAAGACATGGCCGAAACCGTCTCCGACATCGCGCGCCAGGAAGACATGAACGGCAAAGTACGGCTGGACTTGATGGACACGCGGCGGGCATTGTCTTTTTTTTGCTGCGCGGTCGTAGTTTGACGCACGCACAGCAAGACAATCTGCGCGAAGTGCTGCGCGATCTGGAATCGCTGAACAACCACACCGCCTTTTTTTTGTTCGACAAGATCAACTTCTTGATGGACGCGGTCATGGGCCTGATCAACCTGCAGCAAAACAAAATCATCAAGATTTTCTCGATTGCCGCCGTGGTGTTTCTGCCGCCGACGGTCATCGCCAGCATCTACGGCATGAACTTCAACGCCATGCCGGAACTACACTGGCAACTGGGTTATCCATTTGCCATTGTCTTGATGATTCTGTCCGGCATTGCGCCGTACTGGTTTTTTCAAGCGCAAAGGCTGGTTGTAATCTGGTCAGCGCACGCTGTGCGCTGTGGTCTGGCGACCGAATGGCTTGTTTTTTTGCCGTCACGCCCGCATTTGTGCCTGACGCTTTTTTTAAGATGGGTGTTACCGATGACCGTTCCGCATCTCACCACCGCGCTGTCTGGCCCTTTGCTGGATCTGGAGCGCCGTATTCTGCTGGCCCAGCCTGAAATCGAACATTGGCTGCGCAATCAATGGCAAGAATCGACGCCGCCGTTTTATGGTCGGTGGATTTGCGCAACGCCGGTTACAAGCTGGCTCCGGTGGATATGAATCTCTATCCCGGCGGCTTTAACAACCTGAATCCCGAATTCCACCCGCTGGGCGTGCAAGCGGTGATGACCGCGCTGGAAAGCTTCTGCCCCGACGCCAAGCGCCTGCTGCTGATCCCGGAAAACCACACCCGCAATACCTTCTATCTACAGAACGTGGCTGCGCTGACGCGCATTTTGAAGATGGCCGGGCTGGTGGTGCGCCTGGCACGCTCAACCCCGAAATTACCGAACCGACTTCGTTTGATCTGCCCGATGGCCAGAAGCTGACGCTGGAACGCTGGTGCGCAATGGCCGCCGCCTGGGCGTCGCCGGTTTCGATCCGTGCGCCGTGCTGCTGAACAACGATTTGTCGGCTGGCATTCCGCCGATGCTGGAAGGCATCGAGCAAACGCTGCTGCCGCCGCTGCATGCCGGTTGGGCCGTGCGCCGCAAGACGCATCACTTTGCCGCCTATGACCATGTCGCCAATGACTTTGCCAAGCTGATCGGCATCGACCCGTGGACCATCAATCCCTACTTTGATCATGTCGATCAACTCGACTTCCACGCGCGCACCGGCGAAGAACGTCTGGCCGATACCGTCAGCCAGATGCTGGACAAAATCCGCATCAAATATAAAGAACACGGCATCGACCACGACCCGTTTGTCATCGTCAAAGCCAACGCCGGTACTTACGGCATGGGTGTGATGAGCGTGAAGTCGGCCGACGATGTGGTGGGTCTGAACCGCAAGCAACGCAACAAGATGAGCGTGATCAAGGAAGGCCTGGAAGTGCACGATGTGATCGTGCAGGAAGGCGTGCCCACCTTTGAAAGCATCAACGACGCCGTGGCCGAGCCGGTGGTCTACATGATGGATCGCTTTGTGGTGGGCGGTTTCTACCGTGTCCACACTGATCGCGGCCCCGAAGAAAACCTCAATGCGCCCGGCATGCATTTTGTGCCGCTGGGCTTTGCCAGCCCGTGTACCACGCCCGATTGCGATGGCGAGCCGGACAGCGCGCCCAACCGCTTCTACGCCTATGGCGTGGTAGCACGGCTGGCTCTGCTGGCGGCCGCGCACGAACTGGAAGCCACTGCGCCAGCCGTGCACTTGTCATTCGCCGCCTGAACGCCCGCTTCTCCTGCGGTTTTAACCGGAACCCAACATGCGCCTGCTCGTCATTGCTGATCCCGTGGTCGGCTTCAAGATCCACAAAGATTCCACCTATGTGATGTTGCGCGAGGCCGCGCGACGCGGGTGGGAACTGTGGGTGACGCAGGCGCATGATCTGCGCGTGTACAACGGCGTGGTCGAAGCCGCCGCGCAAAAGCTCACCTTTACCGACACCCAGGAATACAAGGTCTGGTTTGAGCTGGAGCCGCATCTGCAGCAGCCGCTCAAAGACTTTGGCGCGGTGCTGATGCGCAAAGACCCGCCGTTTGATGCGCAATATCTGTACGCCACGCATCTGTTGTCGCTGGCCGAGTCGCAAGGCGCGCGCGTGTTCAATCCGGGCCAGACGCTGCGCGATTACAACGAAAAGCTGGCCATCCTCAAGCATCCGGAATTCATTACGCCGACGATGGTGACGCAACGCGCCGCCGACATCCGCGTGTTTCTGGCCGAGCATCAGGACGTCATCCTCAAGCCGCTGGATGGCATGGGCGGCATGGGCATTTTCCGCATTACGCCCAACGACCCCAATGTCGGCTCGATTATCGAAACGCTAACCGAGAACGAAACCCGCACCGTGATGGCGCAGCGCTATCTGCCCGCCATCAAGGACGGCGACAAGCGCGTGTTGCTGATTGATGGCAAGCCGGTGGACTGGTGCCTGGCGCGCATTCCGGCTGCGGGCGAAACGCGCGGCAATCTGGCGGCGGGTGGCACCGGCGTAGCGCGGCCGCTGACGCCGCGTGATCGTGAAATTGCCGAAACACTGGCCCGCAACTGGCCGCCAAGGGTCTGTTTCTGGTGGGTCTGGATGTGATTGGCGACAACGTCACCGAAATCAACGTCACCAGCCCCACCTGCTTTCAGGAAATTACCGCGCAGTCCGGCATTGATGTCGCGGCTTTGTTTATTGACGCGCTTGAGCGCAAGTTGGGCCTGTGATCCGCTTGTGGTGCCGGTTTTTTTGCTGTATGCCGTATGCGCGATCACGCTGACTGCCTGCGGCAAACCGCCGGAATTCCAGCAAGAAAGCTATGTGTTCGGCACGCGCGTGCAGATCACCATCTATGGCGAGCCCGAAGACAAGGCCGCGCCGGTTAGCGCCGCCATCCTGGCTGACCTCGACCGGCTGCACGCGCGTCTGCATGCCTGGCAACCCTCAGAAATCACGCGCATGAATGCGGCCTTTGCCCAAGGCAAGCCGTATCAAACCGATCCCGAAATGATCGCCATCCTCAAGCAGGCCCAAGGCTATGCCGAGCGCTCGGATCAATTGTTTGATCCGGCCATCGGCGATCTGGTGGCGGCGTGGGGCTTTCATAAAGACACGTTTGCGCCGGTGCTGCCCGATGCGGCCGTGGTGCAGAAGCTGGTGGCGGCCCACCCCACGCTGGATGATCTGGAGTTTGACGGCAATGCAGTCAGCAGCCGCAATCCCGCAGTGAATATCGATCTGGGCGGTTTCAAGGGCTTTGCGCTGGATCGCGCTGCCAGCTATTTGCGCAAAAAAAAGGCATGAACAACGCGCTGATCAATATCGGCGGCAATGTGCTGGCGCTGGGCCGCAAAGGCGATACGCCGTGGAAAGTGGGCCTGCAGCATCCGCGCAAACCCGGCGTGCTGGCCATCATCCAGCTCAACGACGGCGAATCCATCGGCACCTCGGGCGACTATCAGCGCTACTTTGAAGTCAAAGGCCAGCGCTACTCGCATCTGATCGACCCGCGCAGCGGCCAGCCCGCCCAAACCATGCAGGCCGCCACCGTTATCGCACCCGCCAGTACCGAAGCCGGCGCGATTTCGGACGCTGCGACCAAGCCGGTATTTGTCGGCGGCATCGGCAGTGCCACGCATTATGCCGATCGCTTTGGCATCAAGGATGTGTTGCTGGTGGCCAGCGATGGCAGTGTGTATCTAACGCCCGATATGCAGTCGCGCGTGCAATGGCAGCAGAACCCGCCGCACATTTACCGGTTGCGCTAAGGCCACAACGTAGCCCGCTACGCCTGTAATTTTGCGGCGCAGGTCAGGTTATCTCTTACGAGAAAGGCAGTTTTTTTTCGGTTATAAATCCGGGTGGGGCGTCGACCGGATGGTTAACGCCACTGCAATAAGCCAAAACAAGACCCGAATACACCGCACCAGGCCGTACAAGGAAACCGTTCCACATGGTAGGCATCATCATCGTGACGCATGTGTCGCTGGGCGAGGCGCTGATCTCGTGTGCACAGCACATCATGGGTCGGCCCGTGCTCAATGTCGGGCAACTGGCAGTCAGCAAGACCGATGATCCCGACCTGGTGGTGGTCAAGGCGCAAGAACTGATTGAAGTCCTGGATGATGGCTCGGGCGTGCTCTTGCTCACCGACATCTACGGCGGAACGCCCTCGAATGTGGCCAACCGCCTGATCCAGCCGGGCCGTGTAGAAGCGGTGGCCGGTGTCAATCTTCCCATGCTGGTACGCGCGCTGACGTACTGTCAGCAGCCGCTCGAAGTGGTGGTCAGCAAAGCCATCACCGGCGGGCTCGAAGGCGTTTTGTACATGTTGCCCAATCAAGGCTGATCAAGGTCAGAGAACACCATGCCGTTACTCGAAGTGGAAATCGTCAACAAACTGGGCCTGCATGCGCGGGCCTCGAGCAAGCTCACCCAGCTGGCCAGCCAGTTTCAGAGCGAAGTCTGGATCAGCCGCAATCAAAAGCGGGTCAACGCCAAGTCCATTATGGGCGTGATGATGTTGGCGGCAGGCAAAGGCAGCAAGGTGACGCTGGAAACCAGCGGCCCGGATGACCAGAACGCGCTGGATGCGCTGACGGCACTGATTGCAGACAAGTTCGGCGAAGGCGAATAAGCCTGCCCAGCACACACCGGCTGCCTGCACGCAGCCCTCGTCGGGAGGTTGGATGAGTCTTACATTGCATGGGATAGGCATCGGTGGCGGCATCGCCATCGGCCACGCGCATCTGATATCGCATACCGATATCGAGATTGTGCATTACGCGCTGCGCGACGAAGATCTGCCGTCCGAAGTGGCGCGTTATGACGCCGCGATCAAATCCACCCGCCAGGAACTGGAAATGCTGTGGGGCAGCATTCCGGATAACGCCCCCACCGAGCTGGGTGCGTTTCTAAGCCTGCATATCATGTTGCTCAACGACCAGACGCTGTCGGTGGAACCGCGCGAGCTGATCGTCAAACGCAAATGCAATGCCGAGTGGGCGCTAAAAGAACAGCTGGACCAGCTGTTGGCGCAGTTTGACGATATCGAAGAAGAATATCTGCGCGAACGCCGTACCGATGTCATTCAGGTGGTAGAGCGCATTTTCAAGGCGCTGGCGGGTCACGACGTGTGCAGCCACGCGCTGGCCCCCACCAACCGCGACACCATCCTGGTGGCGCACGACCTGTCGCCCGCCGACATGGTGCTGTTTAAAGACACCGATTACGCCGCCTTTATGACCGACGTGGGTGGCCCCACCTCGCATACCGCCATCCTGGCGCGCAGCCTGGATTTGCCGTCCGTGCTGGCCCTGCGCCAGGCGCGCGCGCTGATCCGCGAAGAAGAAGTGGTGATTGTCGATGGCGTGAACGGCGTGGTCATCGTTGATCCGGACGAACGCACGCTGGTGGAATACCGCGCGCGCCAGATTGAATGGCAAGCGCGCCAGGCCAAGCTACAAGACATTCTGAACAGCCGCTCGATTACGCGCGATGGCGTGGAAATCGAACTGTTCGGCAATATCGAAATTCCCGACGACGTCGAACAAGTGCTGGCCGCCAACGCTGGCGGCATCGGCTTGTTCCGCTCCGAATTCCTCTTCCTCAGCGAAGACGATCTGCCGACCGAAGAAGAACAATACCAGGCCTATAAAACGGTGACGGAACGCATGGGCGGCCAGCCCGTCATCATCCGCACCATCGACCTGGGTAAAGACAAAATCCCCAAGTGGCAAACCGAAACCGATTCGCCCAATCCGGCGCTCGGGCTGACCGGCGTGCGGCTGTGCCTGGCCGAGGCCGGCATGTTCCGCATCCAGTTACGCGCGCTGTTGCGGGCCTCAGCGCACGGCAAGATCAAGCTGCTGGTGCCGATGTTGTCGCATGTGGGCGAAGTGAAGCAGGTGCGGCGCCATATCGAAGAGACCAAGGTGCAGCTACGCGCCGAGGGTATCGCGTTTGACGACGCCATCGAGCTGGGCGGCATGATCGAAGTACCGGCGGCGGCGCTGACGGTGGCGCATTTTCTGCATCATCTCGACTTTGCTCGATCGGCACCAATGACCTGATCCAGTACACGCTGGCGGTAGATCGCAATGACGATGCAGTGTCGCATCTGTACGACCCGGTGCACCCGGCCGTGCTGCAATTGCTCGAGCACATCATTGGCACCTGCAACCGCATGAACAAACCGATCTCGATGTGCGGCGAAATGGCCGGCGATCCGGTGCTGACACGCATTTTGCTGGGGCTGGGTTTGCGCCGCTTCTCCATGCTGCCCACCCAGATCCTTAAGGTGAAGCAACAAGTGCTGGATACCGATCTGGCCGAAGTGCGCGATCTGGTGGGCCAGTTGTTGCAGGCGGAGAACGCCGACGAAGCACGACTACTGCTGAAACAACTGCAGTACTAGAATTCGCTGAACTGTTTCCACGCGACGAATTCGCAGCCCACGGCCGCCTTGCCCCGGCAGTGGGTCTCACGCCCCAGGTGATTTATGAGTATCAAGCTGGCGCCGGCCAGCCCGGACGTCGCCCTGCTTCTGGCCCAGGCTGAAGCGCTTTATCTGCCGCAATGTGAACTCAGCCTGCCCTTGGCCGAGCAAGCGGCGCATCTGGCCACCAGCTTGAACGACGAAGCCGGCGAAACCGCCGCGCTGTTGCTGTGGGGCCGCTGTCTGGTGGTGTTGCAAGGCGGTGCCGCGGCGCAGCCGGTATTGCGCCGCGCGCTGACCATGGCAACCCATCTGGACCACGCTGGGCGCGCGCCCGTGCCAACCACGCGCTGGCCGAAGCGCTGGCCAACGGCGGCGACGACAGCCGGGCGCTTACGCACTGGCTCGACAGTCTTGAAGACGCACTGGCCACCCGCCAGATCGACCTGTTTATCGAAGCCAATCTCGGCCTCGGCAATCTGTATGTGGTGCACGAAGATCACGAAAACGCCTTTCGTTTTCATAGCATCGCCGCCGATTTCGCCCGCCTGCATGACAACCCGGATTTACGCGCCAAAGCTGCGCTGCATCTGGCGGCCGACCTGATCAAACTGGACCGGCTCGAGATTGCCGTCACGGTTTTGCTCAGCGCCCAGGCCGACTGATCCTGCCGCTGCGACGCGACTGGCAGGCGGAAATCCACAACTATCTGGGCGCGATTGCCTTGCGCCAGGACCACTACGAAGCCGCGCGGGCGCATCTGGAGCAGGCCTACCAGATCAATCTGGATACCGGCCTGATCTGGGGTCAGATCGTCAATCTGACCGGTTTGGGCAAGCTGTTGCTGCGCTCGGGCGACGATCAGACCGCCGAGCGCTATCTGTTGCAGGCCTTGAAGGCGGTAGAAAAAAAACTGCATGCGCCGCATCTGGTGCAAGACATACACGAGCAACTGGCCCAGTTATATGAGCAACGCGACGACGCGGTGCGCGCGGTCATGCATTACATCGGTTTTCACGAACACTATATGCAGCGCGTCAATCAAGGCGTGGCGGGCAAGCTGGCGCAGTTGTCATCGCGGCGGCTGGCCAACCTGGAAATCCGTTTGCGCTTGCTCGGCTCAGAATTTGAGCTCAACCGATTACGCGAAGCCAATCGCGAAACCGATTTGCGCGTGCAAGCGCTGCAGGATGCGGCCTATCGCGATGCGCTCACCGGTGTGATGAACCGCCGCGCGCTGGATGAATCATTGCCCGGCATGATCGAGGCCGCGCAACAAACCGGTGAGGCCCTGAGCATGCTGGTGCTCGACTTTGATCACTTCAAGCAGATTAACGATCGCTGGTCGCATCAGACCGGGGACCAGGTTTTGCGCACCGGGGCGGCGGTATTGCTGGCTTCGCTGCGCGAGCACGATCTGGCCGCCCGTTATGGTGGCGAAGAATTTGTGCTGGTGCTGCGCAATACCCAGCTCGACACGGCGCGCAGTGTGGCCGAGCGCATCCGCGCCCGCATCGAGACCGAAGCCTGGCACCATATCG
>BBFD01000098.1 GCA_001313065.1 Silvimonas sp. JCM 19000 | reverse complement strand
CACCGCCCACCCACCCCGCGCCGGGCCGTGCTGCCGCCATCAGTACGTGTAGAACATGTCCTGAATCTTTTTTTGGTGTCGTGCGTTCTGGTCAGCGCCAGCATCAGCAAGATGCGCGCTTTTTTTGCGGGCTTAGCGTGTCCGACACAACAAAGTCGGTCTTGTCATCATCATTCTCACCACCGCGCACGGTTGGGCCGTTGCCGACGCGGGAAGAACGCAGAATGAAGAAGCCTTTCTGCCGCAGCTCAGTCAGGCGCGCACGCACTGGCGTCGACAAGCTGCCGTCACCAGTACCGGCATACACGATCCCTTCATCGCCCGCAGCGGCAAAAGCGTCAATCGCGATGGTGTTGGCATTGGCCGAACCATAAGCAATGTCCACGGCCGGCAGTTTGTCCAGCTTGCTGATATCAAACTCGGTATCCGCGGTGTGCTTGCGCGTGGTGGCGCGATAAAACTTTGGTTTGCCCGAGACGATATAACCCAGGTCGCCCAGTTCCGGTGAGCGGAAAGTATTGGCCAGCATGGTGTTGGTCTTGGTGACATCGCGCGCACCGAGAATTTCGTCGTTCATGGCCACCAGCACGCCCCGGTTAGCCGAGTCCGGGCTGCCCGCCACGGCCACCGCGTTGTACAGATTGATCGGACCATCTGCGCTGATGGCGGTGGAGGGACGCATTGAGCCGACGATCACCACCGGTTTGCGACTCTTTACCGTCAGGTTGAGAAAGTAGGCGGTCTCTTCGATGGTGTCGGTGCCATGAGTAATGACAATGCCATCGACATTGCTTTGCTTGAGGAGTACGTTGACGCGCTTTGCCAGCGTCAGCCAGTTTTCATTGGTCATGTTTTCGCTGGCGATCTGGAAGGTCTGCTCGCCGCTGACATTGGCGATCTGCTTCAACTCCGGCACGGCTTCAATCAGGCGATCCACGCCGACTTTGGCGGCGGTGTAGCGACGGTGGTGGTGCTGGTGGCGCCCGTGCCGGCAATGGTGCCGCCGGTGGCCAGAATAACCACATTGGGCAGTTTGTCGGCAGCTTGCGCAAACACGGCGCTACACGTTACGGCAACAAACAGGCTGCGTTGAAACAGTCTGGAAAGCATGCTGATCTCCTGGTTTTAGTTTCGTGAATGAAACCGTAGAAAAGCATGAACCGTGCCCTGAACAGAGGTTATTGCCGAAATTACCAACAGGGAAAGCGTTAATACCATTTCATCGCCGCCACCCCGCTGGTCGGGGTTAACTCACTGATCTGTAAAGGACTTGTATGCACGTTATCCACCTGGGCAAACAGACCGTACCCGCCGAAATTGATTACCCGCGCGAAGACCGCCGTGTTGATGGCGTGCCTGAACGTACCAGCTGGACGCACTATTCCAATGCGTCCGGCAGTTTTAACGCCGGGATCTGGGCGTGTGAGAAGGCAGCTGGAAGATTCGTTTTGCGGATGACAGCGCCGAGTTCTTCAGCATTATCAGTGGGCGTGCGCGGGTTTATGCCGAGGATGGCAGCTTTGAAGAATTCGGGCCCGGCGATGCCGCGGTCATTCCGGAAGGATTTGTGGGCAAGTTTGAAGTGCTGGAGCCGGTAAAAAAAAGTACTTTGTAGTGCTTAACTAAAACGGCCTGCCTGAAACGCAACCGGCGACCGTAAAGGTCGCCGGTTGCAATCCCGCGCAAGGCGCGCGCTTAGTGGCGGCGTTCTACTACCAGTGCGTTATGCGGGGCAAACAGATAGAACGGCGCAAACAGCAGTTTCCAGCCATGGATGCTGCTTTTGACAGTGAAATGCACGTCATCGCCTTCGATATCAAATTCCACCGGCGGGGTTTTGCCCCAGTCCAGTTGCGCTTGCAAGACATGGCGGCCCGGGGGCAGCGCTGCCGACAGACACGCGCCGTGGGTGGTCAAACCCACCGGGCGACCATCGACCAACATGCAAGGTTGGCGGCCCAGACTACCCGTACGATGAATCTTGATGCTTGGCATGAAGTATATCCTCCTCGTTCCCGCTGTTTTTTTTGACTGACCTGTTTGGTTTAATCGGACTGCATTTCCAGCAAACCTGATTCCAGCAACTCGTCGAGCAAAAAACGCAAAATCAGTCGCCGCCTTGCTTTCAGGGGCGAATTCAAAAAATATCCTCGCCGCTGCCGGCGGCCGCAGCGATGACTTCTTGTTCTCGAATACGTGTGCGCAGCATTTCACCCGGAAAAGCGCGGGCCAATTGTCCGGCAATCTTTTCGCTGGTGACTTGATCCGGCACATAGCGATTAATCAAATATCGCCGTGGAATACGCGGGCCAAATTTCTCCAGCCCGGCAAGTGTGCGTTGCAGCAGATTGGCGCCATTCAGCGCCAGGTATTCGGCCGCTACCGGCACCAGCACCATATCGGCGGCAAATAGCGCCGAAAACGCTAATACCCCAAGGCTAGGACTGCAATCAATGATGATGGGCATTTCGCCGCCGCTTAGCATTTCGGCGGTCAGGCCCAATTTAAGGCGCCAGACGTTATCGCGATGGCGGGTAAGTTGCGCGTCCACTTTGCCCAGTTCCAGATGCGACGGGATGAAATGCACGCCATTCGGCAATGAGGTGATCAATTCCGTCAGTGGCCTGTGCCGCGATAGAAATTGAAAATGGTATCGACCGAAGCCGGATTCATGCCGACCAGCGAGGTCAGGTGCGCCTGCGGATCAAGATCGATCACCAGCGGTTGCACACCGTTGCGCGCCATAGCGGCAGCCAGATTGGCGGAAACCGTGGTCTTGCCCACGCCACCTTTCTGATTGAACACTGCGATGATGGTCATTGCCTTGCACTTGCCCCGTGTCGTCAGCCGCCGCAGCGGGCCGCCTTGTTGTAAGCGGCAAGACTACACAAGTGCCAGACAACCGACTACCCCGGTCGGGTGAGGTGGAAGCTGACAAGTGACGGTTTTATTGGGCTGGCGGGGAGGGGTGGCCTGCCGTTCGTCGGTCGGGTAACCGGTGCCATCAACTTGTAACCGCGTGTACGAAAGTGAATCAAAAAAACCGCGCCATCAATCGAGACGGCGCGGTACGGTTCTTACAAGGTTTCGGCCGCGTAATCGGCCAGGCGCGAACGTTCGCCCCGTGTCAGGGTGATATGGCCGGAGTGCGACCAGCCCTTGAAGCGGTCAACCACATAGGTGAGGCCGGACGAGCCCTCGGTCAGATAGGGCGTGTCGATCTGGCTGACGTTGCCGAGGCAAACTACCTTCGTCCCTGGCCCGGCGCGCGTAATCAAGGTCTTCATTTGCTTGGGCGTCAGGTTTTGCGCTTCATCGATGATCAGAAATTTATTCAGGAAAGTGCGGCCGCGCATGAAGTTAAGCGATTTCACCTTGATACGGCTGCGGATCAAATCGCGCGTGGCGGCGCGGCCCCAGTCGCCCGCTTCGGCATCCGACTGGTTGAGTACGTCCAGGTTGTCTTCCAGCGCGCCCATCCACGGCTGCATCTTTTCTTCTTCTGTACCCGGCAGAAAGCCGATATCTTCGCCCACCGGCACGGTGACGCGCGTCATGATGATCTCGGAATAAATCTTGGATTCCAGTGTTTGCGACAGGCCCGCCGCCAGCGTGAGCAGGGTTTTACCGGTGCCGGCCTGGCCCAGCAGCGAGATGAAATCCACATCCGGATTCATCAACAAATTAAGTGCAAAATTCTGTTCACGATTACGCGCACAGATGCCCCAGATCGCGTTTTTTCTGGTGCGAATAATCCTTCAGGCTTTCAATTAACGCGGTTTTGCCTTCCAGCTCGGTCACGCGTGCGGCAAACGGTTTATCGCCTTGCTGATACAGCAGTTGGTTAGGGTGCAGATCAAATACGTCTGGCCCTTTCAGGCGATAGTAGCCGCGGCCGCCGTCTTGCCAGCTCTCCAGATCCTTGCCGTTTTTCTCCCAAAAGGACTGATCGATTTCGCGCATGCCGGTGTACAGCAAGTCGGTATCTTCCAGCACCTTGTCGTTAAAGTAATCCTCGGCCGCCAGACCCAATGCGCGCGCTTGATGCGCATGTTGATGTCTTTGGAGACCAGGATGACTTCGCGCTTGGGCTGCATTTGCTGCAGGTGATGCACCACGCCCAGGATCTGGTTGTCGGCCTTGCCCATGGGCAACTGCGCCGGCAGCAGGCTGCTGATGGCCTCGGTCTGCAGAAACAGCTTGCCCGACGCCTGGCCTTTGCTGGCGTCTTCCAGCGACACGCCATCCGATAGGTCGGTCTCGCGCCCGGCAATCAGTTCTTCGATAAAGCGGCTGGTCTGGCGCGCATTGCGTGCCACTTCCGACATGCCTTTCTTGTTACCGTCGAGTTCTTCCAGCGTCATCATCGGCACAAACAAATCGTGCTCTTCAAAGCGGAAGATCGAGGTGGGATCGTGCATCAGAACGTTGGTATCCACGACAAACAGCTTGGTGTCCTGCGCTTTCTTCGGCTTGCGAGCGGCCATCGGGCTCTCCTGTGGGCGGGATAACGAGATTAAACGCATCAACAAAAAAAGGCGACCGTTGCGGGTCGCCTTCCGTTTATGTGAGCTGTTGCACGGCACTGAGCACGGCTTCAACATGGCCCGGCACCTTGACGCCACGCCATTCCTGAACAATGCGGCCCTCCTTGTCGATCAAAAAGGTACTGCGTTCAACACCACGAACCTGTTTGCCATACATATTCTTCATTTTCATTACGCCAAATGCTTCGCAGGCGATCTCGTCGGGGTCCGACACCAGATCAAACGGGAACTCCATTTTGGCTTTGAAATTTTCGTGTGATTTGAGGCTGTCACGGCTGATACCAAACACCAGCGTATGCGCCGCGGCAAAGTCAGCGGCGCGGGCGCGAAAGTCACTGCCTTCCACGGTGCATCCCGGCGTGTTGTCTTTGGGATAGAAATACAGCACAAACGCCTGACCCTTGAGCGCGGCGGGGTCAAAGGTTTTGCCACCCGTCATGGGTAAGGTCAAAGACGGGCAGGATTGATCGAGCATCAGGTTCTCCTTGTTATCGTAATGCTTGCCCCTCTGCTTGCATTCTGGCCAAAGCAGCCGTCAGCAGCAAGAAGGAAAATCAGGCTTGTTGCGTGGCTCGCGTGTTATGCGGGCGGGTGCGGCGCCGGGTGCCAGACAGCGCCGCGCTGACCCGGTACAATAGCGGCCATTTTGTGGAAATGGTGTGACAAGCGATGAGTATCAAGTCGGATCGGTGGATCAAACACATGGCCGAAGACCACGGCATGATCGAGCCTTATGTGGCAGGCCAGGTCAAGGTGGCCAATGGCGAGCGCATCGTGTCTTATGGCACGTCGAGCTACGGCTACGATATCCGCTGTGCGGACGAGTTCAAGGTGTTTACCAATCTGAATTCCACCATCGTTGACCCGAAAAAATTTTGATGAACAAAGCTTTGTCGATGTGTCCGGCAAGGGCTATTGCATCATCCGCCCAATTCGTTTGCCCTGGCGCGCACGGTTGAGTATTTCCGCATTCCACGCAATGTGCTGACGATCTGCCTGGGCAAATCCACCTACGCGCGCTGCGGCATTATTGTTAACGTCACCCCGTTCGAGCCGGAATGGGAAGGTTATGTGACGTTGGAATTTTCCAATACCACGCCATTGCCCGCCAAGATTTACGCCAACGAAGGCGTGGCGCAGGTGTTGTTCCTTGAAGCCGATGCCGACGATATCTGCGAAACCAGCTATCGCGATCGTGGCGGCAAATATCAGGGCCAGGTGGGCGTTACGCTGCCCAAAACCTGAGTACCGGCTACGGCAAGGCGAAAAAAGCGATCCTGCGGGGTCGCTTTTTTTTACGTCTTGCCGTCTGGCTTATTTAACCTCGTAAATGGTGCGGCCATTCAAAGGCTGCACCGGACGTTGATTGCCCCGGTAATAGTGTTGCAATGCCTCCAGCTGCGCCTGGGTAATCTCGACGGCTTGTTTGAATTCAATCCAGGTAACCCCTTCCGAGCACGGCGGCGTGGTTAGCGAGCATCATAAGTGTAATAGCCGCGTTTTTTGGGCAATAAAGCCAGCGGATCAATCTGGGTATTATCCAGCTTTTGCTCTTTGCCCGGCGTGGCGGGAATTTGATCCAGCAATTTTTTGTAATTCCGCGTTGGCATGCGTACCCACATTGAATTGCACAGCCAGCACCGCTAATTGATCTTTGGCATTTTTTATGCACGAAATGCGCATCCAGATCACTGGATTTACCGGCAAAACGCTCTTCGCCCGGCGAATGAAAATGAAATTGCATGAGTTGATAAACGGTCTTGCCCAAAGCAATCTGGCCACCATGCGCTTGCGCCTGAAATTGTACCGCGTGCCCGGTGTTGAGAATATCCAGCGGTAATTTCTTGTAGCTGATTGCAAGGTGGGGATATCCGGCGAGTGCGGGTATGGCCTTGTCGACATTAATCGGTGATTCATGGCGGCCGCTTTCGCAGGCAGCAAAATTGTGGTCGACCTGCGCCCAGTGCGATGGCCCGTGCTCGCCCTCGTAAGTCCACGCCGGATGGTCTTCCGCCAATGCGACCAGACTGGCTGCAGCCAGCAGCAGTCCGCCCACGGTGTTAATGATGTACATGATTGAACCCTCAAGAATAAAATGCTTGCGCATTGTGTTTGCGACTGAAATATTTGATTTGATTCATATCAACGCGGAACCATAAGCGGATTAATCCGGTCATGTGTCTGGCAATGTAGATCAACATGGAGAAATGTCATGGCTTATCTGGCCAATGCGGCGCGTTACGACAAGATGGTCTATCGGACTTGTGGCCAAAGCGCTGGTACTTCCGGCTTTGTCTTTAGGGTTGTGGCATAACTTTGGCGATAGTGTGCCATTGGATAAACAGCGCGCTTTATTACGCAGCGCATTTGATCTTGGTATTACTCATTTTGATCTGGCCAATAATTACGGCCCGCCTTATGGTAGTGCCGAAATCAATTTTGGTCGCTTGTTGCGCGAGGATTTCAAGCCTTATCGCGACGAATTGATCATCAGTAGCAAAGCGGGTTGGGATATGTGGCCAGGGCCGTATGGCCAGGGCGGCGGTTCACGCAAATATGTGCTGGCCAGTCTTGATCAAAGCCTGCAGCGCATGGGCCTGGATTACGTAGATATTTTTTTATTCGCATCGCTTTGACCCGGATACCCCGCTGGAAGAAACCGCAGGCGCGCTGGCCACGGCCGTGCAACAAGGCAAGGCGCTTTATGTCGGCATCTCTTCATATTCGCCAAATAAAACCCGCGAAATGGCCGCTTTGCTGCGCGAATGGAAAGTGCCATTACTGATACATCAACCGTCGTACAACATGCTGAATCGCTGGGTCGAAGACGGCTTGCTCGATACGCTGCACACCGAAGGCGTAGGCTGCATTGCGTTTACCCCATTGGCGCAGGGTTTACTGACCGACAAATATTTGAACGGTATTCCGGCGCAAGCCGGGTCAATCAACCCGGTGGTGATTCGCTGCAAAAAAAGCCATCTCAATGACGACAATATCGCTCGCGTCAAGGCACTCAACCAGATTGCGCAACGGCGCGGACAAAGCCTGGCGCAAATGGCGCTGGCATGGGTATTGCGCGACCCCAAAGTGACCACGGCCTTGATCGGCGCCAGCAGCCCGGCGCAAATCCAGGAGAACGTCGGCGCGTTGGCCAATCTGCAATTCAGCGCCGAAGAATTAGCCGAAATTGACCAATACGCGGTCGAAAGCGGCATCAATCTGTGGGAGAAGCCGTCGCACGATCAACGACCCTGAGCGCAAGGCGGCCGGGCGATGCGCCAGCGTCGTCCTGGCCTGTTAGAATGCCGCTTTTGCATAATTCCTGACTCCACCATGCTTAATATCTACAACACGCTGGCCCGCCAGAAACAGCAGTTCGTTCCCATCACCCCAGGCAAGGTCAATATGTATGTCTGCGGCATGACGGTATACGACTACTGTCACCTTGGGCATGCGCGGGTCATGGTGGTTTTCGATATGGTGGCGCGCTGGTTGCGCACCTCGGGTTATGCCGTTGATTACGTGCGTAATATCACCGATATCGACGACAAGATTATTCAACGCGCGGCGCAGAATGGCGAAACCATAGGCCAACTGACCACGCGCTTTATTGATGCGATGAATGAAGACGCCGATGCACTCGGCGTGCAACGCCCCACCCATGCGCCTAAAGCCACCGAATACGTGGATGAAATGCTGGCCATGATCGGCCAACTGGTCGCCAAAGGTCTGGCTTATCCGGCGCCGAATGGCGACGTTTACTACGCCGTGCGCAAGTTTGATGGCTACGGCAAATTGTCGGGAAAATCGCTGGAAGACTTGCGTGCCGGCGAACGCGTCGATATTGATCACAACAAACAGGACGCGCTCGATTTCGTGCTGTGGAAAGCCGCCAAGCCGGGCGAGCCGGCATGGGAATCGCCATGGGGCGCGGGCCGTCCGGGTTGGCATATCGAATGCTCGGCCATGAGCTGCCATCACCTTGGCGAACACTTTGATATTCATGGTGGCGGCGAAGATTTGCAGTTTCCGCACCATGAAAATGAAATTGCCCAGTCCGAAGGCGCGCACGGCCACCAGTACGTTAATTACTGGATGCATAACGGCTTTATTCGCGTCGATGACGAAAAGATGTCCAAGTCGCTGGGCAACTTTTTTTTACCATCCGCGAAGTGCTGCAAAAAATACGATGCGGAAGTAGCACGCTTCTTTATCCTGCGCGCGCATTATCGCAGCCCGCTGAATTACTCCGACGTGCACCTGGACGACGCGCGCAATTCCTTGACGCGTTTGTATACCACGCTGAAAAAACGTGGCCCCGGCGGATGTGAGCATCGACTGGAGTAGCGCGTATCCGGCCCGCTTTAAGGCGGCCATGGATGACGATTTCAATACGGTGGAAGCCGTGGCAATTCTGTTTGAACTGGCGCATGAAGCCAACAAACAACAATCGGCGCAATTGGCTGGCGAATTGAAAGCGCTGGCTGCGGTATTGGGTCTGCTGGAACGGGATGCCACACAGTTTTTTTTGCAGGCGGGCACCAACGCTGGCGAGGGCGAATTAACCGCCGCCGCGATTGATGATTTGATTGCGCAACGGAAAGCGGCCCGGGCCGCCAAAAACTTTGCCGAATCCGATCGCATCCGCGACGTCCTGACCGCGGCCGGTGTGGTGCTGGAAGACAGCGCTGCAGGCACCACCTGGCGGCGCGCTTAGGCCACTGCGCACTGAGCAGTAGTGCCGCCGCGCCCGGCGTTTTTAAACGAACAGGCGTGGCGGAAGCTGCCATAATCGCCGGCATTTCGCTTGTCGGATCTCTACCCCCATGCTTGAAATCATCGAACACGAAGGCGCGATCCGCGAATTGCGCATGGCGCGGCCCCCGGTGAATGCGCTCAACCGGCGCTGATCCGCGAAATCCGCCAGCAGATTCTGGCGGCCCCGGCGCAGGGTGTTAGTGCGCTGATTTTGTCGGGCGCCCCCGGCTTGTTTTCTGCCGGCCTGGACGTGCCCGCGTTGTTGGCGTTGGACCGGAATGGCCTGGCAGCTGCTTTTGATGATTTTTTTCGGCATCTTTGCCGCACTGGCGCATAGCCCCATCCCCGTCGTCTCCGCCATTACCGGGCATAGCCCGGCGGGTGGGGCGGTGATCTCGATTTTCTGTGACTACCGCGTCATGGCCGAGGGCGATTTCCGCATCGGCCTTAATGAAGTCCAGGTTGGCTGGTGGCGCCGGATTGCGTGCAGATCGGTCTGCGCCGTCTGGTGGGGCCATATCGCGCCGAACGCTTGCTGGTGGCGGGCAGCATGATCACCGCAGCGCAAGCGCATCAATACGGCATGGTGGACGAACTGGCGGCGGGCGATGCCGTGGTGGCAGCGGCCTTGCGCTGGTTGCAGGCAATGAATAAGTTGCCGCGCGCCGCCATGCTGGCCACGCGAGCCATTGCGCGGGCGGATATCAAGGCGGCTATCCCCATGGCCAGGTGCCGGATCTGAGCGAGTTTGTCGCCCAGTGGTTTGCTGAGAGCACGCAGACCGCCTTGCATGCCCTGGTGGCGCGCCTGAAAAAAATAGCCGGGCAGGCCGCCGGGCATGGGTGCGGTTGACGCCAGGATTAACGGCGTAGAAATCAAAAAACCCCTTGTCCCCGGCATTCGCGCCGCTTGTAAGTTTTCTGCTTTCAAAGTGTTGCAACTGTATCGGCGCTACTCGCCGGGACGAGGCAAACCGTTATGATGGCGGCATAAGGGGACCTCTATGCCGACGCTGTTACAAAATCGGTTCCAGTTGCAAAAAACTCCTGGGCGAAGGCGCTCAGGGCAAGGTGTGGCTGGCACATGACCAACGCCTGGATCGCCAGGTGGCCGTCAAACAAGTGCGTGCGGGTAGTTACAATGCGACGCAGACCCAGCTTGCAAGCCGCTTGCAGCATGCGCACGTGGTTGCCCTGCACGATGCGTTCGACGCCGACGGTGAACACTGGTTGGTATTTGAATATGTGCAAGGCCAGACGCTGGCAGCGTATCTGAAAAGCGCGGGCCGGATGACGCCGTCACAGGCGGTGGACGTGGCCATAGGCGTGCTCGATGGCCTGGCCGTGGCGCATGCGCAAGGCGTGATCCATCGCGATATCAAACCGCAAAACATCATGCTCGATGGCGAACTGCGCCCGCGCATTATGGATTTCGGTATCGCTGCCGCGCGCGGGGCGCAGGCCAGTGCCCAGGGCACGGCCGCGTATATGGCGCCGGAAGTGATCAACAATCTGCCCGTGGATGCGCAGGCCGATATTTTTGCCGTGGGCATGACGCTGTATCAGATGCTGACCGGGCAACAGGCCGTGGCAGGCGAATCGGCGTGGGCGATTATGTACCGCATTGCCACGCAGCCGATTGCGCCGCCGTCATCGATCGAATCCGCCATTGATGAAAAAAAACTCGATCATCTGGTGATGGTCGCCTTGTTCAAAGACCCGCGCGAACGCTTTAGCGATGCCGCCGCCATGCGCGATGCGCTCAAAACCTGGCGTGGCGAACATGCGGCGCAAGAAGGCCATGACGATCGCCAAAGCACGCTGGATTTTCTGCTGCGGCGCATGCGCCATACCAGCGACTTTCCGGCCTTGTCGCAAGCCATCAGCGCCATCAACAAGATCAACGAATCGGATGCCGAGCGGCTGCAAGTGCTGTCGGGCGTCATCCTTAACGATTTCTCGTTGGTGAACAAACTGCTGCGCATCGTCAATTCGGCCAGCTATGGCCAGTTTGGCGGCACCATCAGCACGATTTCACGCGCGATTGTGATTCTGGGTTTCGACACGATTCGCAACCTGGCCATCACCTTGTTGCTGTTTGAGCACATGCACAACAAGGCGCAGGCCAACAAGTTAAAAGAATCCGTACTGCGCGCGTTTTTTTGGCGGCGTGCTGGCGCGCGAGATAGGCCGCAAAGCCGGTGCGCGCGATATGGAAGAAGTGATGATTTGCGGCATGTTCCATCATCTGGGCAAGCTGCTGACCATCTATTACTTTCCGGAAGAACAGCAGGAAATCAGCCGCAAAGTGGAAGGCGGCACAAAAGAAGACGTGGCCGTGGTGGCGGTGCTGGGCTTGTCGTATGACGAGTTGGGCATCGGCATTGCCAAACACTGGCTGTTTCCGGATCGCATCGTTAACGCCATGCGGCCACTGCCCGATGGCATGCCGCGCGAGCCAAATAGTCAGAATGAGCGTTTGCGGGTGTTTGCCAATCTCAGCGCACGGCTGGTGCCGCTGGTAGGGATGGGGGCGAACGAGCAGCAAAAAAGAAATGACCACGCTGCTGCGCCAATACGGCAGCGCCACCAAACTGGGTGCCCGCGAGTTGCAAGACGTGCTGCGCAGCGCAGCCGATATTTTGTATTCGCATTTATCGGCGATTGGTGTGGATGCGCGCAGCTCGGTGTTCTTGCGCCAGTTGGCCAAGCAGAACGCGCGCGATTTACCGGACGGTAAAGAAACGGCCCACGGCGACTCGCTGGAAGAATCGGTGCTGCATAACGATACCGAGCAACGCGCAGATATTGCGAGCGTGCTGTCGGCGGGCGTGCAGGACATTACCAATACCCTGGTCAGCAGCTTTAATCTGAACGACGTGCTGCGCATGATTCTGGAAACGATGTATCGCGGCGTGGGCTTTGAACGCGTGCTGTTCTGTACGCGTGACGCCAAAAAAGCCGCTGATGCTGGCGCGCTTTGGCTTTGGCAGCGATACGGCCGAAATCATTCCGCAGTTCAAGCTCGATACCACGCAGACGGGGGATGTGTTTCAGGTGGCGCTGGAACGCAATCTGGATATCCTGATCGACGACATCGACGCGCCCGCAATCGCGGACCGTGTGCCCGCCTGGTATCGCGAGAACATTCCGGCCGCCAGTTTCATCATCTTTCCGCTCAAGGTCGGCGACCGCATGATCGGGTTTTTCTACGGCGACAAGCTGGAAGCAGGTTCACTCAAGTTCGGGCCAAACGAACTGAATATGCTGAAGACACTGCGCAACCAGGCCATTCTGGCGATCCGGACCAAACAAGCTGGCGGGTAGCTTGTATAGGGTGGGTCCAGACCCACCACCCAATGCCGTAGAGAAGCATGCAACAGCAAATCTCTCGCTGGCTTTGAGTGGTGGGTCCAGACCCACCCTATGCGTTTACGCGCGGATGCACGCTACCAGCGTGCCGGATGGTTTGACGCGATCCAGACCGAACCGGCTGGCGGGTAGCTTGTATAGGGTGGGTCCAGACCCACCACCCAATGCCGCAGAGAAGCATGCAACAGCAAATCTCTCGCTGGCTTTGAA
>BBFD01000097.1 GCA_001313065.1 Silvimonas sp. JCM 19000 | reverse complement strand
CGCTGTGCGCGTGGCTGGCCAGCCGCGCCGGACGCGCGCGCAGTCTGGTCGAAATCCTGATCAATTTGCCGCTGGTGCTACCGCCTACGGCGCTCGGCTTTTATCTGTTGCTGACCTTCAGCCCCACTCACGGCCCTGGTTTGTGGCTGGCTAATACCTTCAAAATCCAGATTGCCTTCAGCTTTAGCGGGCTGGTGCTCGGCTCGGTATTGTTCAGCTTGCCGTTTATGGTGCAGCCCTTGCTGGCCGCGCTGCGGCAAACCCCACGCAATATCCTCGATGCCGCGCGCACGCTGGGCAAAAGTCGCGTCAGCGTGCTGTGGCATGTCTGGCTGCCCACCGCGCGCCATGGCGTGCTGGCCGGTGCGATTCTTGCGTTTGCGCATACGGTGGGCGAGTTTGGCGTGGTGCTGATGATCGGTGGCGGCATTCCGGGGCAGACGCGCGTCGCCTCGATTGCGCTGTACCAGGAAATGGAAGCGCTCAACTACCCCGCTGCCCATGCCTACGCCGCCATCCTGGTGGCGTTTTCTTGTGTGGTGCTGTTGCTGTTGCAAGTGGTGCAAAGGCGGGCCCGATGAGTCTGCAATTGCAGTTCAGCCGCAACATTGCGGGACGCCGGGTAACGCTGGATTACGCGCTACCGCCCGGGCAGTGCCTGGCGCTGTACGGCCCCTCGGGCGTAGGCAAAACCACCTTGTTGCGTACGCTGGCGGGCTTTGAGCGCATCGAACAGGGTCGCCTCGCCTTTGGCGCGCAACTGTGGGATGACGGCAAGCACGCCCTCGCGGTCGAACGGCGCCGCGTAGGCTATGTGTTTCAGGATTTTGCCCTGTTCCCGCACATGAGCGCCGCGCGGCAACTGGCCTATGCGCAGCCACGGCAGCCCACGCAATCGGTACAGCACTGGCTGGCGCTAACCGGTCTGGCGGAGCATGCGCAGCGCTATCCGCATCAATTGTCCGGCGGCCAGCGCCAGCGTCTGGCCCTGGCGCGTGCCCTGGCCAGCGAGCCGACCTTGTTGTTGCTGGATGAACCTTTGTCCGCGCTCGACGCATCGCTACGCGAGCAACTGCAAACCGCCCTCGCCGAACTGCTGCAGCAAACGCGTTTGACTACCGTGCTGGTAAGCCACGATCTGGGCGAAGTGTTCCGCCTGGCCCAACACGTGATCAAGCTGGACGTGGATGGCAGCGTACACAGTGGCACGCCGCAAGCGGTGTTGTTGCAGCCGGGCCAGTATGGTCGTTATCGCCTCACCGGCCGGGTGTTGCTGCTGGCGCCTGCTGAGGTGCAATGCCGCGTCGTGGTGGCCATCGGCCAGGAAACCGTAACCACCCTGATCAGCCATCAAGAAGCGGCCGGGCTGCAAGTCGGCCAGGCCGTGGCGGTGTCTCTCAACGGCGCCAGCGCCACGCTGGCCGCGCTGACCTAGCCGTCCGGCTTCAACCATTTACTAGCATTTTCGATGTAAGCCGCGTCGGCGCTGCGTCACATACTGGTCGGGACCACCGCCACGGGGATCCGGCCCATGCGCACACGCAGACACTTTCTTACCCGCACCCTGCCTGCGGCTTTGCTGGGCGCGGCGCTGCCGCCCAGCCTGGCGGGTTGGTGGCCACGCCAGTATCCGGCCAAATTACTCGAAATCGGCGATGGCACTGCCTATGCCGATCTGCCGGTGCTGAACGCCGCCATCGGCACGGCGGTGCAATATCGCGTGCCCGCTGCCTGCTTTGGCTTCAATGTGCCGTGGGCGCCGTTTCAGCAAGGTTATTGGCTCGCCAGCGCGGGCGCCGGGCAGGTGCATCCAGACGTGGTGGCGGCGTTACGCCAGTTTCCGCAAGCGTCGTATCGCTACCCAGGCGGCACGCCGTCCAACAGTTTTATGTGGCGCGACTCCAGCAAGCCGTATGGCAACGCCAGCCGCAATTTGCCGCCGACGTCGGCCGCGCAATCACGCCCGCGTTTGGCGTGGATGAGTTTCTCGATTTTGTGCAGCAAGTGGACGGCCAGGCCATTTACACCCTCAATCTGGTCGGGCCGCCGGGCCAGCGCTGGCAAGCTGAGCAAATCCGCGATGACGTGCTCAGCCTGATGCAATACGTCTATCAAACCGGCCAGGGTTCGCGCATCTTGTTCTGGGAACTGGGCAACGAACTCGATCTTGGCAATTACACGCCCGCCAGCTACGCCAGCCTGTATCGCTATCTGCGCAGCGCCATCGATGAGTATTTCGGCCGCACCGCCTTTCGCCCGCAGCTTTATCTGCAGTCGTACACCTTGTCGCCCGCCGACGCCTCGGCCAATGTGGCGTTGGCACGCTGGGATCGCCCCTTGCTGCGCGAGCTGGGCACTTTGCGGCCCGACGGCGTGGCGTTTCATGGTTATTACGATGGCGGCGGTGGCCAGATTCCCGCCAAAGTCAGCGAGATTGCGCAGGTGGCCGCGTTATGGGGCTGCCCGGTGGCGGTCACCGAATACGCGGTCTGGTGCCCGCATCCCGAAGTCGCAGGCACCTGGCCGTCCACCTGGCAAGGCGCAGCCGGGCTGGCGGCGGTGGATTTCCAGATTGCCTGCATGTCCAATCGCGTGGTGGCCGCCTGCTATCACAGCCTGCAACCGGGCGGCCCGTTCAAGTTGTTCAGCAGCGATGCCGAGAGCGGTGCGATTACCCCCAACCCGGTGTATTACGGGCTAAAGGCGGTGCGCTTTGGCTATCGCGATAGCAAGTTGACGGTGGACGCACCCTACGCGCCCGCGTGGTCGGGCGCCGTCTGGGCCCGGCCCTATCCGTATGCGCGGGCCTTTGCCATGCAGGACAGCGCCAGCGGGCTCAGTTCGCTGATCGCGTTTAATCGCAGCAATGGCGATTACGCGCTCAAGCTGGACTGGGCCGGCGTCAATCCCGATGGCGTGCTGCAGATGGTGCTGGCGCGCGGTTTTAACGATCAGGCCGAAGGCGCGCAGATCGATACGCGCTATGCCGCCAGCCAGCTGTTGTATAGCGTCAAAAAAACCAGGCCTCGAGTGCGCCGGGGCACGCGCAGCAACTGTTGTTCCGGCTGCAGTCGCGCAGTGTGCTCAGTCTGGTGGAACTCAACTAGCGCGCGCAGGACTCACTGGAGCCTAAACTGTGTTTATCGTTTATTACTCCAACCTGCCGCCGCCATGCCTACACCCGATTTTGTTCCACTCCCCGCCGCGATTTTTTTATCTGGGCGCCGCCACCGTACTGGGCGCGGTGCTGGGCCTGAACCGCCAGTTGCATAGCAAGCCCGCTGGCTTGCGCACCCACGCCATGGTGGCGCTGGCTCAGCGCTGGCGTCGCTCACCATCGAACGCGTTAGCGGTGCGGGGCCGGATGCCGTCAGCCGGGGCCATGCAAGGGGTGATTACCGGCATCGGCTTTATCGGCGCGGGCGTCATCATCCATCACCGTCAGGTCGATCGGGTGGAGGGCCTGACCACCGCCGCCTCCATCTGGCTGGCCGCGATGATGGGCCTGGCGTGTGGCGGTGGCGAAGTCGGCATCGCCGCCTGCGCGCTGGCGTTTGCCTTGTTATTGCTGGTGTTCGGTGGCGGCTTTGAAAAAAAGCTTTTGTGCGTTTGCTGGGCGGCCCGCGCAAGAAACATCATGCGCAGATGCCGAGCGAAGACCCGCATAGCGGCCCGCCACCCGACCCGGAGCGGGAATAAGCGGCGCGCGCTTAAATCTTGCGCTGGCGAAAGCGCGCTTCCAGCTTCTGCAAAATCTGCGTGGCTTTGGCCAGATCGGCCTCGTCGAATTCGGCCAGCGCTTCATCAAAGAAGGCCTGGCGTCGGGGTGAGGCCTCATCGATCAGCGCCAGGCCCACTTCAGTCAGTTGCACTTGCGTCAGCCGGTTGTCGTCGCTATCGGTATGACGCGAAATCAAACCCTCGGCCTCCATCTGCTTCATATGCCGCGTGAGCAAACCGGGGTCGATCAGCAAGCGTTGCACCAGTTGCTTTTGCGTGGCGCCGCCCAGCGTGTGCAAGGCGTGCAGCACGCGCCAACGTGGCATGGGATGGCCGACCGCATCTTCAAACGCGGTATACATGGCACGCACGGTCGGGCCGATTTGCTGCAGCAGATTACGTTCAGACTCGATCATTCGGCAGCCTCCGCCACGGCGGGTTTGACCGCGTGGGTAACGGTGCGCCGCTTGAGTTTGATATCCGGCACCCGCGTCACCAGAAACAGCGCCACCAGCATCATGGCCAACACCACGTACTGGCCCACATGGATGGCTTCCACCAGCACCTGGCGTGCAGCTTGCAACAAGGGTGCGGCGGCGCTACCGGCCTGCGCGACAAACTGCGCGGCCGAGTCGGGATTAACCAGGATCTGCGGGTCCTGCAACGCGTGCAGCCACTGCCCCGCCTCCACGTGCTGCAAGGCATCAGCCACCCCCGCAGCGTAGTGATGTGAAACAAAGGTACCGATCAGCGCCGTGCCCAACATCCCGCCTATCATGCGGGTGGATTGCAGCATGGCGGTGGCGATGCCCAGCTGCGTACGCGGCGCGGTTTCCTGGGCAAAGATGGTCAGATTGGGCAGCAGCAAACCCACGCCGATGCCGCCACTCATCATGGTTGCCACCAACAAGGCATGGCCGGTACTGGCAACGGTGCGGGTCAGGCCAAAGGCTGACAGCGCAAAAAAACGCAAAGCCGACGTAGAGAATGAGATTGGGCCGCGGCAAGCGGGTCACGATGCGGCCGTTCAGGATGCTGCCGACGGTAATGCAGACCACAAACGGCGTAATCAGCAAGCCCGCCCGATTGGGCGACAAGCCAAAGCCGCCCTGGAACATCAGGGGTGCGTAATACATGATCGCGAACATGCAGAAGCCCATTACCAGCGACAGCGCAAACAGCGGCGCCAGGCTGGCATGGCGGAACATATCCAGCGGCAGTATCGGATGCGGGCAGCGTTTTTTTTCCCACCACAACAAGCCCGCCGTGGCGACGACGGCAACCACACCGGGCGTCAGCAACTGGCCCAGCGCCCGATGCTGCGGCAACCATTCCACCAGCAATTGCACGCTACCCAACGCCAGCGCCAGCAAGGCGGCACCAAGCCAGTCCAGTTTGCCCGGTGGATGCTCGGAATGGCGTATGCGCGGCAGATAGCGCCAGACAAACCACAAGCTGACCAGGCCCACCGGCAGATTGACGTAAAACACCCAACGCCAACCTGCGTATTCAGTCAAAAACCCGCCCAGCGACGGGCCGATGGCATTGGCCAGGCCAAACGAACTGCTGAACAACACTTGCCAGCGTAAACGCTCGTGCGGATCCGGAAACAGATCCGGCACCGAGGCAAATGTGGTGGCCACCAGCATGCCGCCGCCAATGCCCTGCAAAGCCCGCGCCAGCACCAGTTGCAACATGCTTTGTGATAAACCGCACAGCATGGAGGCCAGGGTGAACAGCACGATGGCGACCAGGATGAAATGTTTGCGGCCATATTCATCGCCCAAACGCCCGAAAATTGGCACGGTAATCACCGACGTCAGCAAATAGGACGTCCCGACCCAGGCATATAAATCAAAGCCATGCAGTTCGGCCACCACCGTGGGCAAGGCGGTGCCCACCACGGTCTGATCCAGCGCCACCATGATCAGCACAAAACATAAACCCAATAGCGAAAACAAACGGGCACGGAAACCGGAAGGTGGGGCGTGGACAGGGGCCATCAATCATTGCTCGATCAATTTTTTTTGACAAGTCAACGATAGTGCCGCAGCAGGAGCAGATTGTCTATCCTGCAAACAACCCGGCGCGGCCGCAGAGTACGGCCCCGCCCTCCCGCTAAAACACGCACGCAGCCCGCGAGGATCTCCTCCCTAACATGCCGTACTTGCGCCGGTACACCACGCTACGCCTGTTGATTCCGCTGTTTGCCGGGATCGTGGTGCTGGCTTGCCTGAAGACAGCGGCGCATATCGAGCATGCCGCCGAAGTCACCCGCCACAGCCAGGCCGCGCAAGATGCGCAACGTGCGGGTGATGCGGTGCAAGGCTGGATTGAAGTGCATCGGGACGCCTTGTACGGCATGGCCGCCGTCTTTAACGGCGCGGCCCCGCTCAATGCCAGCCGGTTTGCCAAAGCCGCCCGCACGCTGGCCCCGATGGCGGGTGAAGTGCTGATGCCGCCGGTGGCCTTTGTAACGCCCGACCATCGCATTCGCTTCAGTACCGAGAGCAGCGGCGATCTGGCGGCGGGCAAGGCCGTCAACCACATCGCGGCACTGGTGCCCTTGCTTGCACAATTGTCGGCGGCTCCGGTTGGCCAGATCACCATCGGCCCGCTGTTCTCCAATCCACGCGGCGGCTGGTCGGCTATCTGGCGCTGGCGATGCAACAGCGCGCACAGCCGGGCGTCTTGCTGACGCTGGTGGATTTTCAGGATTTGCGCATGGCGCACGCCGACAACACGCCGGGCCTGGTGCTGCGGCTGGCGCTGCAGACCTCGGGCCAGGCGGCCGAATTTGTGGCGGGCACCACCCTGCCCCCGCCCACCAGCTTGTTTACCATCGAACAGGCCTACAGCCTGCATGGCGCCATCTGGCGTATGTATTGGGATGTGATGCCCAATTACGCCGGCAACCAGGCATGGTCGCAAGCGCGCTTGCTGGCGTTGGTGTTGCGGGTGGGGGGCATCGTGCTGGCGGTGGCCGTGGGTTTGAGCTGGTGGATATTGCTGGGCTTGCTACAGCGCGGCACGCGGCGCGAACGCGAACTGGCGCAGGCGCATACGCAACTGGCGCAAAGCGAACATCACTATCGCTCGCTGATCGACCAGGTACCCGGTGCGGTCTTCCGTTGCGAGATCGACGAGGCGCGCACCATGCGCTATCTCAGCCCGGCCATCGAGCCTTTGTGTGGCTGCACCGCCGCCAGCCTGATCGGCAATCGCGAACGTACCTACGCCAGCCTGATCCATCCCGACGACCGCCCCCTGGTGGCGCACACGCTGCGCCACGCCTTGATCAGCGAAGAACTGTACGAACTCGAATATCGGCTGCAACGCCTGAGTGGCAGCACGTGCTGGGTGTTCGAGCGCGGCATTGCCAGCCACGGCGCGGCGCATACGCGGCAGATCGATGGCGTCATCATTGACATCACCGCGCGCAAACAGATCGAAGACCAGCTGCGCGAAGCGCGCGACCGCCTTGAAGAAAACGTGGCCGAACGCACCGCCGAACTGCAGACCGCCAACGAAGAACTGACGCATGCGATGGCGCAGCTGGTGCAATCCGAAAAAACTGGCTTCGCTCGGCAGCCTGGTCGCGGGCATCGCGCATGAACTGAACACGCCGCTGGGGAATACGGTGACGGTGGCATCGAGCTGGCGCAAAAGGTGGAAGAGTTTGATCACACACTCAGCAGCGGCCAGCTGCGCAAATCCGAGCTGGTGAGTTTTGTGCAAAGCTGCACCGAAGCCGCCGCGCTGGTGCAACGCAATGCGCAACGCGCGGCCGAGCTGATCAGCAACTTCAAGCAAGTGGCAGTCGATACCGCCAGCACCCGCCGCCGCAGTTTCAACCTGCGCCAGACCGTGGAAGAAGTGCTTTCGACATTACGGCCGCAACTCAAGCACACCCCGCATCGCATCGAACTGGATATGCCCGAAACGCTGGTGCTGGAAAGCTATCCCGGCCCGCTGGAACAAATCCTGACCAATCTGGTGACCAACTCGCTGGCGCATGCCTTTGGCCAGACGGCCAAGGGTGAAATCCGCATCAGCGCCAGCCAACGCGACGGGCAAACCATAGAACTGGTGTTTGAAGACAACGGCAGCGGCATTCCGCCGCAATTACGCAAACGCGTATTCGACCCCTTCTACACCACGCGTCTGGGCCAGGGCGGCAGCGGCCTCGGACTATATATCGTGTACAGCCTGGTGCACGGCGTGCTGGGTGGCAGGTTGACCTTGACCAGTGCGCCGTCCGGCGGCGCGCGCTTTGAAATCGAATTGCCCTGCATTGCACCGCACCCCCAACAGACGGAAGCTTCCACCCATGTCTTCTGATCAAGCCCCCGCCTCTGCCGACGACACGCTGCATCTGCTCGATGACAGCCATGCCGTGCCCGCCGTCAACCCGGCCGCAGCGTGGCCGGTGCTGATTATCGACGACGACGAAGAAGTCCACGCCGCCACCCGCTTTGCCCTTGAGGGGCTGACGCTGCAAGGCCGCAGGCTGGAACTGGTGCATGGCCATAGCGCGGCCGAAGCGCGCGCGCTGCTGGCCACGCGACAGGACTTTGCCGTCATCCTGCTTGATGTGGTGATGGAAACCGGCGACGCCGGGCTCACGCTGGTGCAGCACATCCGCAATACGCTGGGCCTGCTGGAATGCCGCATCATCCTGCGCACCGGCCAGCCGGGCTATGCGCCCGAACTGGATGTGTTTACCGATTACGACATCAATGACTATCGCACCAAGAGCGAGCTGACCCGCACCCGCCTGATTACCGCGATGATTGCCGCGCTGCGTAGTTATCAACAATTGCGCGCCATCGCTGAAAACCGGCGCGGTCTTGAATTGATCGTGCACGCCGTGGCCGATCTGATGGAACAACCGGCGCTGAACCGCTTTGCCGAAGGCGTGTTGACGCAAATGACCGCGCTGCTCAATCTGCCGGTAGACGGCATAGTCTGCGCGCAACGCGGCGCGCCTTCGGGCGAACCGGATCACGAAGGCCTGTATATCGTCGGCGCCGCCGGCCGCCTGGCCCCACTGATCGCCGCCCCACTAACCGAATTGCACGACGGCGCGGTCCGCCTGGCCATCGAACAGGCCATCCTTAGCCGTAGCCATCAATTCGGCCCGCATACCACCACGCTGTATCTGTCCGGCGCGGGCCAGGAAGGCGCGGTGTTTATCCACACCGGCGTGCCGCTCAGTGCCAGCGATCAGCAACTGGTGGCCGTATTTGCCGCCAATCTGTCGGCGTGCTTCGGCAATATCAAACAACTGGAACGGCTGAACTTTGCTGCCTACCACGACGGCCTGACGCATCTATCCAACCGCGCGCATTTCGTGCACACCCTTGATGCCGCGCTGGAACGCCGCGTGCATGGCCAACGCGCGGCCTTGATTGATCTGGAACACTTCTCCGACGTCAACGACGGTCTGGGCCAGGAAGTCGGCAATGCCTTGCTGCTGACGGTAGCGCGGCGGCTGGAAGCGTCGTTTGGCGCGCATTGTGATATCTCGCGCATTGGCGCCGATGTGTTTGGCCTGGTTGGCCCGCAAGCCGAACTGGCGCCGGAACGCATTTACAGCGTGATGGAAGATCCGTTCGAAGTGGGCGAACACACTTTGCCGGTGGGCATGGCGCTGGGCTTGTGCGATCTGGAAGACGCCGGCGGCAGCGGCTACAGCGCCTGCGCCGCGCCACTATTGCGCTCAATCGCGCCAAGCAAAGCGTCACCGACAGCAGCGTGCGCTTTACCCCGGAGATGGAAGACAACACACGCTGGCGGCTGGACGTGATTCGCGCGCTACGCAATGACTTTCGCGCGGGCAAGCTGGCGGTCTGGTACCAACCGCAACTGTCGCTGGCCACCGGCCGCCCCTGCGGCATGGAGCATTGCTGCGCTGGCCGGGCGAAGGCAGCGGTTTTGTGCAACCGCCCTCGGTGTTTGTGCCGCTGGCGGAATATTCCGGCCTGATCGTCGAGATTGGCGAATGGGTGCTGCAACAAGCGGGCGAGGCCTGGCGCGCGGTTTCGGCGGTGGAATCGGGCATCACGCATATTGCCGTCAACGTCAGCATCCCGCAGTTCCGCAACGGCAAACTGGCCGAAACCATTGCCGGCATTCTGGGCGCACAGCGTATGCCGCCGTATGCGCTGGAGTTGGAAATCACCGAGAGCGTGGCCATGGATGAGCCACGGCGCGTGATCAGCGCGCTCAAGACGCTGCGTGAGATGGGTGTGCGCGTGGCGATTGATGACTTTGGCACCGGGTATTCGTCGCTGGGGCAATTGCAGCTTTGCCGATTGATAGTCTGAAAATTGATCGCAGCTTTGTGGCTGATATTGCCAACGGGCGCGGTGGCTCTTTTGTGGAGACGATCGTGGCGTTGGCGCAGAAGACCGGGCTGGAGACGATTGCCGAAGGCGTTGAAACCGCCGAACAAGCGGGCTTCTTGCGTGCTTTGGGGTGCACGGAGGCGCAGGGGTTTTATTATGCGAAGCCGATGCCGCTGGATGAGGTTTTGGGGTGGCTCAAGACGTTTCCACCACGCGGGTGATGCGGGGCTGGTTTGTTTTGGGGTTTGGCAGGTTGCTGCGGCGCTTGGTTGATGCTTGGCTTTGCCTGACTTGAAACCCTTAACCGCTTGAGCCTGCGGCGCATGTTTTGATGTTTGGCTTGGCCTGACCTGAAACCCTTAACCGCTTAGCCTGCGGCGCATTTTAGATACCCGGGGGTGCCCGGGAGCACGTTACTTTTCTTTGCTTCGCCAAAGAAGAAGTAACCAAAAGAAAGGCGACCCCACTCGCGAATCCTTCGCTCGCCAGGGGGCCCGTAGGTCAAAAGCCGAAACGGACCGTCTTGCACTCACATGGCTCAGCTGCCGCTCCGCGGAACTTCGGTCGGACGGAGCCCGAACTACCGGTCTCCTTCCCCTCCCTCGACAGGTAATGATCGTTGTTGGGACACGGTGCTGCCTCGTTGCTACGCAACATCGGGTGGGCGTGGGGGCGACGGGTGACAGTGAATATCGGCAGCGCCCGCTTAGCGCATCCATTTCGCACGGCCACTGCCGTCTGATTTGTCACCGTTCCCGCCACGAACCGCCAACGTTTCATACGGTGGGTCTAGACCCACCACCCAAAGCCGCCCGAAAGCACGGTCTACGCACCGGAAGATGTGCTTCTGAAAGTGGCTGGGGTGCCTGGCGATCACGCTTCCGGCCCGAAAGCCCGGTTTGTCCGTGTCCAGTATGTGTGCGCACACCTGTCCGGTATGTGTCCGGTCTAGCCGGCGAAGCAAAGAAAATGGCTACAGCCATGGTCGCGGCGCACCGCTCATCCAGAACCGCCGCCCCGCCTACAGCATATCCGGACGCCTTCCCTACGCGCGCCAGCCGTGCGCGCGCTAAAACAATGCATCACAACAACAGCTTGAGGAGACGACCATGCCATCCCCCCAACCCGAGGCCGGTGCCGATTCGCCCCGCGCCATTGACGTCAGCGTCAGCGGCAGCGCGGGCCGGGTGCCGCAGCCACAAGAATCCGAGAGTGCCTGGCGCTGGTGGCAACGGGGCGTGATTTACGAGGTGTATCCGCGCTCGTTTCAGGACAGCAACGGGGATGGCGTGGGCGATCTGCAGGGCATCCGCCAGCGCCTGCCCTATCTGGCGTGGCTGGGCATCGACGCGGTGTGGATCCCGCCGGTTTATCCCTCGCCCATGGCTGACTTTGGTTATGACGTGATTGATCCGACGGCCATAGACCCGCTGTTTGGCACGCTGGCCGATATGGATGCGCTGATTGCCGATGCGCACCAGCTGGGGCTCAAGGTGATTATCGATTTTGTGCCTAACCATACTTCGGACCAATGTGCATGGTTTGTCGAATCGCGCAGCAGCCGCGAGCACCCCAAGCGTGACTGGTATATCTGGCACGACCCTGCGCCGGATGGTAGCCCGCCCACCAACTGGTTCAGCCACCTGGCGGTCGCGCCTGGACGCTGGATAAGGCGACCGGCCAATACTATATGCACTCGTTTTTTTGCCTGAGCAGCCCGACCTGAACTGGCGCAATAACGAAGTGCAAGAAGCGGTGCTGACGCAGATGCGCTTCTGGCTGGAGCGTGGCGTGGATGGTTTTCGCATGGATGCGCTGATGCATTTGTTCAAGGATGCCAACTTCCGCGACAACCCGCCCAATCCCGATTACGACCCGAAAGTGCATGGCGAACACGAGCAACTGATGCCGCGCTTTACGCTGGACCAGGCCGAAGTGCAGGTGGTCATTGCCCGTATGCGCGCCTTGCTGGACCAGTACGAAGGCGACCGCATGATGCTGGGCGAGCTGTATCTGCCGCTGGAAGCGCTGATCGCCTATTACGGGGCCGATGGCAAAGGCGTGCAGCTGCCGACCAATTCGCTGTTGATCCTGCAGCCGTGGCAACTGGATGCCATCCGCCAGGCCATTCTGGAAGTAGAGCGGCTGGTGCCGCAATTTGCCTGGCCCAACTGGTCGTTTGGCAATCACGACAAACAACGCCTGGCAACGCGGCTGGGCGAGGACCAGGTGCGGCTGGCGGCCATGTTGCTGCTGACCTTGCGCGGCACGCCCATCATGTATTACGGCGATGAAATCGGTATGCTGGATGTGCCGGTGGCACCAGAGGACATCCGCGATCCATTTGAAAAGCGCGTGCCCAATAAAGGTTTCGGCCGCGATCCCGAACGCAGTCCGATGCGCTGGGACGCCAGCGCCAAAGCGGGTTTCACCACCGGCGAACCGTGGTTGCCGCTGGGCAGCGCGGTCGCGACGGTGAATGTGGCGTCGGCGCAAGCAGACCCCTCGTCCTTGCTCAATCTGTATCGCGATTTATTGCGCCTGCGTCGCGCTGAGCCCGCCTTGCATATCGGCCGCTTTGAGGACGTGCCCGCGCCCGACACGGTGCTGGCATTTATCCGCGAGCACCATGGCCGCCGTCTGCTGGTGGCGCTGAATTTTGGCACCACACCAGTCCGGTTCAAGTACGCCGGGCTGGAAGGCGCGCGCGTGCTGCTAGGCTCGCACGCGCATGAAGCACCGCAAGCCGCAGGCTGGCAACAAGACGGCGTGCTGCTGCCCGCCTTTGGTGGCGAAATTATCGCTTGGCAAACCAGGCATAGTCGCGGGCGTCGGATGCG
>BBFD01000096.1 GCA_001313065.1 Silvimonas sp. JCM 19000 | reverse complement strand
GCCAGATTGATGCACGCGGGCCAGACCGGCCGCGCCGTCTTCGTTGGCGCCGGTCAGGATCACGCCGATGGCGCGGCTGCCAGGGCCTGGGCGGCGGAATCAAACAGCACGTCGATGGCGGGGCGGCAAAACAGCACCGGTTCATCCACAGACAAGGCCAGGGTGCCATCGGTTTCGATCAGCAGGTGATAGCCGGGCGGGGCAAAGTAGATCACGCCGGCCACCAGCGGTTCTTTTTTCGTCGGCTTCTTTGGTCAACAAGCGCACGCGCGGCGTAAACACTTCGACCAGCAAACTCGGCCCCTCAGCGCTGATGCAACACCACCACCACGGCAGCCGGATAATCGGCCGGAAGTTGCGGCAAGATGCGGTTGAGCGCCTCCACACCCCCGGCCGACGCGCCGATCAGCACGGTCAGTGGCAGCGGGTGCGAGGGGGATAGCGCTGGGGCGGAACGGATCGTAGCCATGGTCAGACCTTGCGATAGATACGTTCGCGCGCTTCAAACGGCTCGAAGTTTTGCGCGTAATCACTGAACTGCACCGTTTCTTTGGAGCCCAGCCCCAGAAAACCACGATGCACCAGCGAGTTGTGAAACAAGCCAAAAGCCCGGTTCTGCAAGGGCCGGTTGAAATAGATCAGCACATTGCGGCAAGAGATAAAGTGCATCTCGGAGAACACGCTGTCGGTGGCCAGGCTATGGTCGGCAAAGGTGATATTGCGCTTGAGCGCCTTGTCAAAAAATGGCCGAGCCGTAGCCTGCGGTGTAGTAATCCGAGAACGATGATTTGCCGCCCGCCTTCTGATAATTGCTGGTAAACAATTTCATGCTGTCGAGCGCAAAAATGCCGGCTTCGGCGCGCTCCAGGCTGTGTGGGTTGATGTCGGTGGCGTAAATGATGGCGCGCTCAAGCAGGTTTTCTTCTTTAAGCAAAATCGCCATCGAATACACTTCTTCGCCGGTACTGCAGCCAGCAATCCAGATCTTGAACGACGGCCAGGTGCGCAAGATCGGCACCACTTGCTCGCGGATAGCGCGAAAGTAGCCGGGGTCTCTGAACATCTCCGACACCGGAATCGTCAGAAACTGCAGCAATTCCAGAAACCGGTCGGGCTTGTGCAGGATCTGATCCTGCAATTGCGACACCGTCGGCACTTCCAGTTGCGTAAGCGCGTGCAATACGCGTCGCTTCATCGAAGCGGGCGAATAATTGCGGAAGTCGTAGTTGTATTTGAGGTAGATGGCCTCTACCAACAATTTCAGCTCGATATCCAGTTCTGCCGCCGGATACATCACAGGCTCCCGATCTTGGGCATCCACACCCGGATCAGGCTGACCAGCTTGTCCAGATCGATGGGCTTGGCCAGATAGTCGTTAGCGCCAGCCTGCAGACACTTTTCCTGATCATCGCGCATTGCCTTGGCGGTGACGGCAATAATCGGCAGACGGCTAAAGCGTGCTTGCTCGCGGATGCGGCGCATGGCTTCAAAGCCATCCATCTGCGGCATCATGATATCCATCAACACCAGGTCGATATCGGGGTCCGCATCCAGCCGTTCCAGCGCTTCGATGCCGTTGCGACCGATTTCGACGCGGGCGCCTTTTTTGCTCCAGCGCGCTGGTCAGGGCAAAGATATTGCGCACGTCATCGTCCACCAGCAGGATCTTGCGGCCCTCAAAGGCCTTCTCGCGATTACGGGCCACCTTGAGCATTTGCTGGCGTTCCGGCGCTAGCGTGTTTTCCACACGATGCAAGAACAGCGTTACTTCATCCAGCAGTCGTTCGGGCGAGCGTGCGCCTTGATGATGATGGAGCGCGAATAGCGGCGCAGTTCGTTTTCTTCGGCCCGCGACAGCTCGCGGCCGGTGTAGACGATCACCGGCGGGAAAGAACACAAGTCATCGCTGGCCATGCGCTGCAGCAGCTCGTGGCCCGCCATGTCCGGCAGCGTCAAATCGACCACCATGCAATCGAAGACGGTTTCCTTGAGTTGCGCCAGCGCTTCTTCGGCCAGCGCGACCGCGGTGATGCGCACGTCTTCGTCGGCGATCAGTTGCGTCATGCTTTCGCGTTGGCGCGCGTCGTCTTCGACCACCAGCACGTGTTTGATCTTTTGCGATAACTTGGTCTCGATCTTACGGAACACATCGAGCAAGGCCTCGCGATCGGCTGGCTTGAGCGCGTAACCTATCGCGCCCAGCTGCAAGGCGGCTTGCGAGCTATCCACGCCCGAAACCATATGCACCGGAATATGCCGCGTCGCCGCGTCTTCCTTGAGCCGCTCCAGCACGGTCAGGCCGGAATGGTCGGGCAGCTTCATATCCAGCAGCACAGCGTCAGGCACATAACGTTGTGCCAGCTTCAGGCCGTCGCCGGCGTTGTGCGCCACGATGCAATTGAAGCCTTTTTTCGTGGCCCAGTGTGGTCAGTACCCGCGAGAACTCGCTCATCCTCAATGATCAACACGGTGCGCCGATCAGGGCGCAGCACTTCGCGGTCGTCTTCGACTTCCGGCGGCGGCAGTTCCTCGACTGCAGCGGGGGCGGGCTGATTTCGATCGGCGCCGGGGCGGGCACCGACAGCGCTGGCAGGCGTGCCGGCATTTGCGTCTGCACCAGACCTTGTTCATCCAGCTGATTTCCCGCGCGATGGTCAGGGTAAACACGCTGCCTTCGCCCACCTTGCTCTGCACGGTGATATCGCCACCCAGCAGATGCGCCAGATCGCGCGAAATACTCAGGCCGAGGCCAGTGCCGCCATATTTGCGGTTGGTGGCGCCATCGGCCTGGCTGAAGGCGCCAAAAAATATGTTCCAGATATTCCGCAGCAATGCCGATGCCGGTATCGCGTACGTCAAAGGCGACACGGCCATCCGGCGCCGCGCGGGCGGTCAGCGTTACCCGGCCGTGGTCGGTGAATTTGAGCGCGTTGGACAGCAGGTTTTTTTCAGAATCTGCTGCAGGCGCGCCGGGTCGGTATACATCTGCGGCGGCAGCGACGGCTCCAGCACAATTTCAAAATCGATATTGCGCGAGGCCGCCAGCGGGCGGAACAGTTGTTCCAGCGGTTCCAGCGCACCGCGCGGCTGATGCTTTGCGGCCATAGTTCCAGCTTGCCGGCCTCAACCTTGGACAAATCCAGAATGTCGTTAATCAAGGTCAGCAAATCATTGCCCGCCGAATAAATGGACTGGGCGAATTTGACCTGTTCGGCATCCAGATTGCCGTGGCTGTTATCCGCCAGCAGCTTGGCCAGGATCAGCGCGCTATTCAGCGGCGTGCGCAGCTCGTGCGACATATTGGCGAGGAATTCGCTCTTGTAGCGGCTGGTGCGGCTCAGTTCTTCGGCGCGCGCTTCCAGTTGCAGATGCGCTTCGCGCAAGGCTTTGTTGCGCTCTTCCACCATGGCTTTTTTGCTGCAACAAGGCTTCGGTCTGTTCGCCCAGTTGCTCGTTGTTCTGTTCCAGCTCGGCTTGCTGGCTTTCCAGCCGCACTTGCGATTCCTTCAGCGTGCGCGACTGTTCTTCCAGTTCTTCGTTGGCAACCTTCAGTTCTTCTTGCTGCGCTTGCAGCTCTTCGTTCAGTTGCTGCGTTTCTGCCAGCACGTCTTGCAGGCGCTCGCGGTACATGGCCGATTCGATGGCGGTGCCGACGTTGTACGAAGCAAGGCGGGCAAACTCCTCCAGCATGGGCGGTACTTCGCCAGCAAAGCCGAGTTCGATCACGGTATTGACCTTGCGCTCGCCCTGCGCCGGCATGATCAGCACGGCGCGCGGTGCGGTCTGGCCCAAAGCGGAGGCCACGCGGATAAAGCTTTCCGGCAGATCGGTCAGCAACATGATGCGGTTTTCCGCGGCGGCCTGGCCGGACAAGCCCTGCGCCAGTTCAAAATGCTCGCGGCTGTTCACTGCATCTTCGGACCAGGCGTAATGCGCCATGCGCTGGAACTGACGGCCATCGCGCGTTACATAAATGGCCCCGACCGAAGCGCCGAGAAAATTCACCATAAAGTTGAGTATGTTCTCCGCCAGCGTGCTCAAGCTTGCTCGCCCAGCATGCGCTGACCCAGTTCGCCCTGGCCGGTCTTCAGCCAGGCCTGGCGTTCCAGTTGTTCGGTATGCAGTTGCTGCTGGCCCAGCGTGGTGGCGTACACCGCGCTCAGCGTTTTGAGCTGACGGCGGCCATTCAGCGCCATCAAGGCGCCGGCAATCACGCCGACCACAATAGTGGCTATGACCAGCAGGGTGATGGTGTCGCTGGCTTCGCGATTACGTTGCGTGCGCAGTGCTTCTTGCGCCTGGATGATCTGGGTAAAAAAGCCGCGCATGTCGTCCATGCGGCGCTTGCCTTCTTCCGCCTCGGGGCCCGTCACCTGCTTTTGTGCTTCCGGGTCAGCCGAGCCTTTGAGCGTGATCATGCGCGCGGCATAGTTGCGCCAGTCTTTGTAGCCGCTTTCGCCGCGACCCAGCCATGCCACTTGATTGGGATATTCCGCCAGCAGATCACGCAAGTCGCTGATGGTGGCGGGCACGTTGGTGGCGGCGCTGTTGTACGGGTCCAGAAAGACTTCGCGACCGGTGACCAGATAACCCCGCAGGCCGGTTTCAGCGTCGATCAGCTGCTTGACGGCCAGGTTGGTCTTGCCGATGACCTGATCGGCATGGTCAACCCAGCGGTTGACGTTCATCAAATAGAACACCAGCGAGATGAAAATGGCGGACATCACACCTGCCACCAGCAAAGGCAGGCTCACATTGCGTACCAGGATGGCACGGAAAGTTTGTTCCGGGATGGCGGCAGGAGCGCTTCGGTTCATGGCTTCTTCATCTAGCCCACGCTGGCGACCAGATGAACTGCGCTCGCGCGCAAGGCAACGGAGCTACAGGGCAGGGCGCGCCAGCGAGCGGCATAAGGTTCAACCGCCAGCGGCAGCCGCATTGCGTTTATCCGGGCGGACATGGCAAAGCGGCCGCTACGGGGCGGCCTTTATAAGTGTTTTTTTGTTAGCGCAATAAAGCGCCCGATCGGCAATTGCGCATTATTGCGCCTTTGCACGGCGATTGAATCCGCATTGCAATATTTGCATGCGGCAAGCTCAAATCAATTTAATCGGGGATTCATTACGGTAAATCGCTGGCGATTCTGTCATGTGACATGCCAGATCGATGTAGGCATATATCCTACATCAATGTAAGCGCTGACATGATTTTTTTGAAAACCGGAGAGATCTTTATGCTCGAAGCATGCCAAACCGGGCTTTAATCGCCCGATCTGGCAGGTTGAATACAGCGTAATTGCGCGGGCAGTGGCGGATGCCGGGTTCAGGCCAGTTTGGTATCGGTCGCATCATCCGGGTTTTGCACGCCGGTGGCGAATTCGACTTCATATTCTTCGCGTTCGCTGCGCGCTTCTTCGGATTCATCGGCGCCGCTGTTTTCTTCCATGCGACGGATATCGGGGCTGACCGGATCATCGCCCAGGGGCGCATCGTCCACCAGCAGCGCGGCATCTTCGTCAGGCAGGGCCTCAATGTCAGGCTGGTTGAGGGCGTCGTCGAGCGCAGTGCGTTCGTTGATTTCGACGCCGTCGCCATCTTCTTCGGTGGCCCAGTCGCCAAGGCGCTATCGCGCGTGGCCAGATCGTGGCGGGTATCACGATCCAGAGAAAAAAATCGCTGTGCGGGTTTGGGGTGGGAGTTGCCATTGTCATTCCTCCTGGTTTAATGCGTTGAGGGCTGACTGCTTTATTGCATCGCCCCGACTTGATACAAGTATGGCAAAATCGCCGACGGTTCCTGATCGGTGTTGCGCGGTAATGGCTGTAGGACTTCCGGATCACGTGGCCGCCGCAATGTTATTGGCTGCCACTGAGCATCTTAATCCAATCGGGCCTTAATCCGGCCTGGCAATTCGGGTGCCACCGCCAGGTGCCACAAGCAGGGCTTCAATCCTGCAAGGAGCAGCAATTGAGCAATAATGTGCCGGATCAAAGCCTGGACGATTGCGCCTCAGAGCCGATTCATATTCCCGGCAGTATTCAGCCGCACGGCTTTATGTTGGTGTTGGCTGAAGGCGAGTTGGTCGTGCTGCAGGCCAGTGCCAATTGCGCCAGCTTGCTGGGCAGCCCCCCCGAGGCCTTGCTGGGCCAGGCGCTACCCGTATTGCTGCGTGATCAGCCCGAACTGCACAGCCGCATCAACACCCTGCTGGAACAAGACAGCAATCCCTCGCATTACGGCGAAGTCGCGTTCAAGAGCAACGCCGATGCCGCTTCGAAATGATGGTGCATCGCCACGATGGCTTGCTCATTGCCGAATTTGAACCGCAAGCGGCCGGTCACGATTCTTTTTCTACGCTCTACCCGCTGGTGCGGCATTTTGTCGGCCAGTTGCAAGACGCCGATTCGACGGCTGCGCTGTGCGAACTGGCGGCGCAACAAGCCAGAAAGCTGACCGGCTTTGGCCGCGTGATGGTGTATCGCTTTGATGCCGACTATCACGGCCAGGTGCTGGCCGAAACGCTCAGCGCCGGCTATGACAGTTATCTCGATCTGCATTTCCCCGCCTCCGACATCCCGGCGCAAGCGCGCGAGTTGTACCGCCTTAACCGCCTGCGCGTGATTTCGGACGCCAATTACCAGCCGTCCCCGCTGGTGCCGCCCATCAACCCGACCACGCAACGGCCGCTGGATATGAGCCTGGCCCTGTTGCGCAGCGTGTCGCCGGTGCATCTGCAATACATGCGCAATATGGGCACGCTGGCCAGCATGTCGATTTCGCTGGTGGTTGACGGTCGCTTGTGGGGTTTGATTTCTTGCCACAACACCACGGCGCTGCCGGTGTCGTTCCAGACCCGCAGCGCGTGCGAGCTGCTTGGCCGCATTCTGTCGTTGCAGCTCGAAGCGCGTGAGGCGCACGCCCAGGCCGATCGCCGCCTGCAATTGCGCCATATGATCGTGCAGATGCTGGCGCTGATGGCCGACCGTGACGGCGTGGCGGAAGGTTTGCAGGCGGTGCCTGATGTATTCATGAATTTTGGCGCAGCGGCCGGCGCTGCGGTGGTCGCGGGCGACCGCTGCATCACCTTTGGCCAGACCCCGCCCAATGCCACCATCCACCAGTTGGTAGCGTGGTTGGGTGAGGGGGGCGAGCGCGAGGTCTATGCCAGCGACAGCGTGCGCCGCGATATTCCGGCGGTGCCCGAGTTGGCCGAATATTGCGCCGGCATCATGGCGGTTTCGATCTCGGAACTGCATTCGCATTATCTGGTGTGGTTCCGCCCCGAAACGGTACAGACCGTCACCTGGGCGGGCAAGCCGGGCAAGGCCGAAGTCAACGGCAAACTTAATCCGCGCGCCAGTTTTGCCGCCTGGGAACAAACCGTGCGCGACATGGCGCTGCCGTGGGATCGTGCCGAAACCGAAGGCGCAATCGAATTACGCAATGCCACGCTAGGCATCGTGCTGCGCAAGGCCGAAGAAATGGCCGCGCTGGCCGAAGAACTGCGCAAATCCAACAAAGAGCTGGAAGCGTTTTCGTACAGCGTGTCGCATGATTTGCGCGCGCCGCTGCGGCATATCGTCGGCTACGCCGAATTGCTGGGTGACTTTGAAGGCACGCGCTTGTCAGAGCGAGGTACGCGTTTTCTTGACCATATTGGCGATTCGGCGCGCTTTGCCGGCACCCTGGTCGACAACCTGCTGACGTTTTCGCAGATGGGCCGCTCGGCCTTGCGCCCGACCGAAGTCGATGTCTATGCGCTGATTGAGTCGGTGCGGCTGGAGATGGCGCCCGATCTGCAAGACCGCAATATTGAATGGAAGCTGCATCCGATGCCGCGCGTCATTGCCGACGCCGCATTCCTGCATCTGCCTTGCGCAATCTGCTGAGCAATGCGGTGAAGTACACGCGTGGCCGCGACCCCGCCGTGATCGAGATCGGCGCCGAAGTACGTGGCCCTGACCACGTGATTTACATCAGGGATAACGGTGTGGGTTTCCATATGGATTACGCCAACAAGCTGTTTGGCGTGTTCCAGCGCCTGCACCGGATGGAAGAATTTGAAGGAACCGGGATCGGTCTGGCCAATGTGCGACGCATCATCGAGCGCCACGATGGTCGGACCTGGGCCGAAGGGGAGCTGGATAAAGGCGCCACCTTCTGGTTCTCCTTACCGCGTTCCGGCCCGCAAACCGTAAAACGTAGAGATGCCCATGCTAAAACCGATCTTATTGGTTGAAGATAACCCTAAAGATCTTGAACTGACGTTGGTGGCCCTGGAGCGTAGTCAGCTCGCCAACGACGTAGTGGTGGTCCGTGATGGCGCGGAAGCGCTGGACTATCTGTTTAGACGTAACGAGCACAGCGATCGCACCGAAGGCAATCCAGCCGTGATTCTGCTGGACCTCAAGCTGCCGCGTGTGGACGGCCTGGAAGTGCTGAAGATCGTGCGCGAAACGCCTGATTTGCGCTCGGTGCCGGTGGTCATGCTGACTTCCTCGCGCGAAGAACCCGATCTGGCGCGCGCCTATGAACTGGGCGTCAACGCCTATGTGGTCAAGCCGGTGGAGTTCCGCGATTTTGTCGCTGCCATTGCTGACCTTGGCGTGTTCTGGGCGGTGCTGAACGAGCCGCCGCCCGGTTCAGCGCGTTACCGCCTGCATCACCAGCGCTTGCCCCGCTCGTGATCCCGGCCGCAATCCCGTTGCTCGCGCCGTCCGGCCCCCATCGGCGGCGCGGTTTGTCCATTTCATAAGGTTTCCATGTCGGTTCTGACTCAGGTACGCATACTGCTGATTGAAGATAACGCGCGCGATGTCGAGCTGCTGTCGTTTGAACTGGAACGCACCGGCTTTGCCGCCACGCTGGACGTGGTCGACACTCCGCAAATGCTGCAGGAACGCCTGAGTGGTCCGTTCGACTATGACGTCGTGCTGGCCGACTTTTTTTGTTGCCGCTGTTTACCGGCGAAGATGCGTTGCGGCTGGTGCGGGAAAAAATACCCGCAAATGCCGTTTATCTTTGTCTCCGGCGTGCTGGGCGAAACCCACGCCGTCAATGTGATGCGCCAGGGCGCAACCGATTACATCCTTAAACACAATCTGAGCCTGCTGCCCAAGGCGCTGCATCGCGCCATGGCCGAAGTGCGCGAGCGGCGCGAGCGCTGCGTGCCGAAACCGCGCTGGCCGAGGCCAACACGCATATGCGGCTGGCGCTGCGGGCTGCCCGCATGGCACATGGAATTTTGAGCCGGTGAGTGGCCGGCTGACATGGGATGAGCGTTGCCGCGAAATGTTCGGCTTGCCGCCCGATGCCGAGGTGTCGCTGGCGGTGTTTGAACAAGGCGTGCATCCGGCCGACCGGGCGCGCATGAGCGAGTTGGTGCGCGAAGCCATCAGCGCGCAAAGCTCGCGTGATTATTCGGCTGAATATCGTACCGTGGCACCCGATGGCCAGATCCGTTGGGTTTCTACGCGCGGCACGGCGTTTTTTTGAACACGGCGTCTGCACCCGCTTTACCGGCGTGCTGAATGATGTGACCGAACAAAAGCATGCCGAAGACGCCATGCAGCGCCTTAACAGCGTGCTGGAAGAACGGGTGGAGGCACGAACGCGCGAACGCGACCGCACCTGGAAGCTGTCGCGCGATCTGTTTATGGTGGCGCGTTATGACACCACCGCCATCGCCATCAATCCAGCGTGGCACGATGTGTTGGGCTGGACCGAAGCCAGCCTGGTTGGCACGCATATCTGGGATCTGACGCACCCGGACGACCGTGCCGCCACCGAAGCCGAAGCCAGCGCCATCGCAGCGGGCCGCATTACCAATCGATTTGTAAACCGGGTGCGGCATGCCGATGGTTCTTATCGCTGGCTGTCGTGGACGGCGGTGCCGGACGACGGCTTTATGTACGCCGTGGCGCGCGACATTACCCATGAACGCATGGCGGTGGACGAACTGGCCGCAGCCAACCGCCAATTGCTGCGGCAAATCCACGAGCGCGAACAAGTCGAAGCCACGCTGCAACAAATGCAGCGGCTGGAAGCAGTCGGCCAGCTGACCGCAGGCGTGGCGCACGACTTCAATAATCTGCTGACCGTGGTTTTATCCAACGCCAGCTTTCTGGCGCGTGACGTGGTGCGCGAATCACCGCCCGACCGGGTGCTCAAACGCATTGCCAATATCCGCGAAGCCGGTGAACGCGGCGCGCGGCTCACCGTGCAATTGCTGGCTTTTTCGCGCCGACAACGGCTGGAGGCCAAGCCAACCAATCTGAATGAAACCGTGGCTGGCATGCAGGATCTGCTGCAATCCACCATGGGCGGTAGCGTCGGCATTGAATATCGCTTGCAGCCTGATTTATGGTCGGCGCTGGTGGACCCCACCCAGATTGAACTGATCATCCTCAACCTCGCCATCAACGCGCGTGACGCCATGGAAGTCGGCGGTAGCCTGGCGGTGTCGACGCATAACGAAGCAGTGCTGCAACGCGGTCCACGCCCGGAAGGTCCGGAGCCTGGCGACTATGTGGTGCTGTCGGTGACCGACAATGGTTCGGGCATGGATGAGGAAGTGCTGGCACGCGCGTTCGAGCCTTTCTTTACCACCAAAGAAGTGGGCAAGGGGTCCGGTCTGGGCCTGGCCCAGGTCTACGGCTTTGCCAAACAGTCGGGCGGTGGTGTAGCAATCCACACCGCGCCGGGCCGCGGCACCACGGTCAAGGTGTATCTGCCCCATGCCGCGCCCCTCCCCAGCGAAATTGCCGTTTGCCCCAGCGCGGTGGGCGAGACGGTGCCGTTTGTGACAGCCAGCACCTTGCTGGTGGTGGACGATGATCCGGCCGTGCGCGAAGTAACCACGCTGATGCTGCAAGACCTGGGTTATCGCGTCATCGAGGCGGCCAGTGGCGGCGCGGCGCTTGAACTGCTGGACCAGAACACCGATATCGCTTTATTGGTGGCCGACTTTGCCATGCCCGGCATGAACGGGGCCGAGCTGGCCAAGGTCGTGCGGCAGCGCCGTCCGCAAATGCCCATCGTATTTGTGACGGGCTATGCCGATCTGGCCGCGCTGGGTTCGATTGAGGCGGCCATCATCCAGAAACCGTATGGCCAGGAGCAACTGGCAGAGAAAGTCCGGCTGGCTTTACGCGGCACGGCCTGAGGCCGCAGCACGATAGAACAGGGCCGCAGTGGCGGCCCGGTAATCACTCAGCCTTAGGCAGCATCAGGATAAGGATGCGGCAATTTCGGCCAGGGCATCGTCGACGCGGTCCAGATCAAACGGCTTGGGCAGCAAGGTCGCCCCCGGAATATTGATTTTGCCTTGATCGTTGGCCAGATCAAAACCGGTGGCCAGGATAATGCGGGTGTCCGGAAACCGCGCGTAGGTTTCGCGGCCCAGTTCGATGCCGGATTTGCCCGGCAAGCTGACGTCGGTCAGCAAAATATGAAAGCGCTGTTGCTCCAGCTGGACCAGGGCGTCTTCCGCGGTGGCCACGGCAACCACCTGATGACCTGTCTCTTCCAGGTACTCAAGTAGCGTTGCGCGCAACATTGCGTTGTCTTCGACATACAAAATACTTAATTCGACGCTCATGGTGGTGTAAACAGGTAGGTGGTTTAATAAAGGATGTGACAACGTTGTCGATGGTTAGCTTTCAGGCTAGCGCATTTTTCTCGTAACAGATAATGCCTTAAGGAGAATCATGTCAATCAGAATGGATCTGAAACTGGCGACGGAAGACCGGCACGAGGCGGTAGACCGCGCGTTCTCTGGCTTTGCCCTGGCCACCCGCAGCGGTTACGAGGCCTTTTTTGCTGGCGCATGCCGCCGCGCTGTTTCCGCTGGAAGAACGGCTGGAAGCGCTGGGCATCGGCAACTGGCTGACTGACTGGCCGGAACGCCGACGCCGCGAAGCGCTGGCTGCTGATCTGGCGCAACTGGGCCTGAGCCGTCCCGCACCGTTGGCTGTGCCGGCAATCGACGTCAAAGGCCTGGCCGGAGCGGCCTATGTGCTGGAAGGTTCGCGCCTGGGCGCCCGATTCCTGGCGCGGCATGTATTGGCCGGTGAAGACCACAGCCTGCACGCCGCCACCCGTTATCTCACCCACCATGCCGAGCAGCCACTATGGCCACGCTTTGTAGAAAAAACTGGATCAATTGCCCGCTGACAGCGTGCCTGATCTACGCACTGCCGCATTGCAGGTGTTCGACGTATTTGCCGACGCCGCCCAGCGCTATCGTCCCGCCGTGATCGAACCGACACTCGCCTGAACGTGTAGTAAAACCAAAGCAGTCTCTGTACCTGGTAATCAAATGACGAAGCTGAGTGCTGGCGCAAGCGCCGCTCTGGACCACGACGAATCCCTGGCCTTTATGCAGGGAGGCGGCGCGGTGGAGGCGCAAATGCGGGCGCTGGACTGGGCCGCCACCCTTTGGGGCCTGCGGCACTGTGGCCGCAAAGTCTGAAAATGGCATTGGGCATCGTGTTGCCCTGCAGTTTTCCGATGCAATTGTGGTGGGGCCCGCAGCTGACCATGCTGTACAACGACGAGTTTGTGCAGATCCTCGGCGACAAACATCCGTGGGCGCTGGGCTCGCCGGTGGCCGAAGTATGGTCCGACGTCTGGCCGGTGGTGGGCTCGATGGTGCAACACGTCAAGGATGGCGGCAGCGCCGTGCAGGGCCGCGATCTGCAGTTGGTGATGACGCGCTTTGGCTATGCCGAAGAAACGTACTTTTCGTTTTCGTACAGCCCGGTGCGCGATGAGGGCGGCGCGGTGGCCGGCATTATCGTGCCGGTGATCGAGACCACGCCCAAAGTGCTGAGCGAACGCCGTCTGCGCGCCTTGCGTGATCTGGGGGCATTGCCGGATATCCGCGACTCCGCCTCGGTGATTGATGTGGCGATGAAAGTGCTGGCGGCGCATCCGCTCGATGTGCCGTTTGCCGCGTGT